>NZ_JAOBSQ010000079.1:0-3251 GCF_025246485.1 Acidovorax sp. K2F | reverse complement strand
TGTTCTCGCACATCTTCAACAAGGCCAGGGAATGGGGCTTCACCACAGCGCAGAATCCCTGCCAGGGCGTGAAGGGCTTCAAGGAAACGGGGCGCTCGCGCTATGTCACCGACGAGGAATTCAATCGCGTGCGGGCCAACGCACATTGCACGGTGGTGGACGCCATGGACATTGCCTTGCTTACCGGCCAACGGCCCGCCGATGTGCTCAAGATCAAGCGGACCGACATTCGGGATGGGGCCCTATGGATTGTGCAGAACAAGACCGGCGCACGCCTGGGCATCGAGATCACGGGCGAGTTGGCGGCTGTCATCGACAGGATCAACCAACGGCCCCGCAAGGCCATCAGCGCGTTTCTGATTCAGGACGAGAACGGCCAGCCGCTGAGCCAGTTCGCGCTGCGCTCACGCTTTGACAAGGCGCGGACGCTGGCAAAGGTGGATTTTCAGTTTAGAGATATTCGCGCGAAGGCTGCGACCGACACGGGAGACTTGGCCCACTCACAAAAGCTGTTGGCGCATAAGAACCGTGATATGACGGAGCACTACGTAAGAAGAAGGCTTGGCGAAAAAGTCCCACCCCTACGGTAAGTCGGGGTACCCACTCAAGTCCTTGTGAGCGACGCCAAAGACATGAGATTCGGTGACTTCTACTCCATGCCTCTGCAGGACATTCTCAATGAACTGTCGTTTGTATGCGGGGGCTCTTGGATCAACGCAAGCTGTTTGGAACATCCCTTCAGGCATCGAAACCACAAGCTGGGATCGGCCATTTGCTTCATCAGCCGTCTGAATTGCAGCGCAAATGTCGCTGAGGGCCTCAAAGTCTTTTTGATCCCCCTTCTGCGCCGCCCTGAACATGTCATCTGCCAGTCTTGCTCCCGCAGACTCCTTCATCGACTCCTCCCACCCGACCCTAATACTTACACGAACCTCGTGCTCGTATGCATAGGCGCGGTGTTTGAGAAATACACCTCGATCGAGCGCAGGTCGCAGCCTATCAAACCATTGCTTCCCGCTGGTCCTCTCCCGTTTTCCGTGTAGTTGGGGAGTAGCCTTAATTAGGCGTTGGGCCAGCGCTGCCCTACGACTTAGCCGCTTGGCGAGATCGTGCAAATCTTCATAGTGAGCTGAAACAACACGCGCCTCTGCCAATCTTGATCGAGACGCGACGTCAGGCTTCCGCTGTACGAGCATCCAATCCTCAATCACCGCACGAGCGCACAGATCTTGTAGGTTTCCGACCGTTGTTTGTAGCTTGATGCTTGCCCGATCTGGGGAGTACATCGACCACATCGCTACAGATTCAGGATTGATTGACCAACATGACACGAAATGACTGACCCGCTCGCGCCGAACAAGCGCATCCGTAGTCATCTCATCATGGGCACCAAACCGCATGCTGTGAGGGCCTAGCCCACCCGCCACGAAAAGACCAGCAACTAACCGGTCTATGCCTTCATTTAGGTCTTCGTACGCACTTACGCGTGTCAGCCAGAGCTTTTGTCGCTCCAACATCTGTGCGACGGAGAAAAAGTCGGCTATCCGATAGACCTTGGTGGTCGGATCTAGCTTCGAGTCTCGCTGTTGCTTAGCCAAATGCCAAGCAACCATGCGATCTTGAGGACTGAGTTGCTCAACGTCCATCGCATTCAATTGTAGAAATTGAGGGCCGGTTGTAGAAACGCCCCAGAACCCGAAACGGGCGCTGGGGCGCATAAATACTGGTGGCCTGGGGCGGAATCGAACCACCGACACAAGGATTTTCAAGACAACGCCCAGTTTCGAGGTAGCTGCGCCCAAGCTCAAGAATTGTAACGATTTTTCGCGCTCCGGCTGTGCCTCCCACGGACGCTTCCGAACTGACCGCCGAACCTTTCGTCAGCACCACCTGACGAGCCCCCCATTTTTCCAATCGAATCAGTGCGTTGGCGTCGCCGCTTCCGAACTCACCGACCTAGCGGTCTCAATGACAGCGCGACCCCTCTGGCTGGTGACTCCCGACGCTCACTGGCACATGGGGGTCGGGCAGAATCGGCCAAAAGAGGCCCGCGGCGTTTGGGCAATGCGGTGACTAAACCTTCCGCGATAGGCTACGTGGGAGCGGAACTTGAGCACCTACTAGGCCGCGCATACTAGAGGCAGCTTGGAAACCAGTTAGACCTCTTCGCGCGCCTGCTCGTCAGTGTCGTCAGACTCCTCGTCGTCGTCATTCCCCCTCCGTATTGCCCGAAGGCCCGTGAGAACTTGGTCACCATATGGCGTCAGCGTCCAGTAGGTTCCCGCGTCCTTGACGCTACGTGTTTTCTCACTCTTAGCGATGAGGCCCAGTGCGCGTGGCTGACCTCCTTGAGCAAACTAGTCGAAATCGGGAATGCTCGAAAACCGCCAGCCTGACTGGGGCTCATATTTGCGCGGATCGGCGAAGTATTGCTCGAGCTCTTGATTGCCTGAGAGGCTCAGTTCTTCATATCTCAAATCCCACATGACGCGACCAACGTCGGCGATGGCGGCTCGCTCCGAGGGCTTCTCTTCCATCATCCACCGAAAAAGACGAGGCAGAATGAGGCCGCCCGGAAGATCTAATGCGCCGAGTTCTCTCACTCGTTGTCTTATTAAGTTCCTGAGGGCGCCGTTGCGCACCTCGCAAGCGTAGTCACCTAGACTGGCTGAGACGCTCAACGGCTGCAGGGTTAGAACTCGGTATAGCAGCATGCCGAGTCCCCAACTCTCATATGTGCCGCCGAAATGGTGAGTCCGCTGCCACGGACTGAATACTTCCGGAGGGAGGCCAGTGAACGCCCCCCCAATCGTCCGGGGCGCATGTGCGAGCATCACGAAATTGTGATCAGGTTCGTCCTCGTAGTTACCCATGATGACCGGAAGCGCTTCGCCCCAATCAAGCACCTTGACCGCCGATCTCGCATCGACATCTTTTACCTGGGGGCCCATGAGTGCCAGCCCTTCTGGCAGCAGCATGATGTTCCCAGGATGAAAGTCACGGTGCTGATAGTTCCTTGTGGCTGTCGACATCGCGAAGGTGACCCGATGAAAGACTGCGAGGCGTTCTTCCACAGTCAGCTTGTCCGCACGCTCGATCCACGTTGAAAGCAACTCACCATGGATCCACTCAGTGACGAGTGCAAGAGTCTGCTGCTCATCGAACTCTTCAAAGTGCAGCACCTTCGGTGCGACATCGTCGATAGGAAACATGGCGATGGCCTCAAGAGCGTCCCGCTCCATGAGGAACTG
>NZ_JAOBSQ010000078.1:0-3847 GCF_025246485.1 Acidovorax sp. K2F | reverse complement strand
GCTCCAGCAGATGCCTAAAGCGCAGGATGCTCGATTCGCTGGGGATGTGTTCGTCCCAGCGGGACAGGCCTGCGAAGTCGCGAAAGGCCGGCACGTCGTGCAATGCTTCTTCCATCGCCGGGTCGCTGAGCTTGAACCATTGCTGCATAAAGTGGATGCGCAGCAGGGTCTGCACTGCAAAGGGCTGCTGACCCCGGCGGCCGGCTTCGGGCGCGTACGGCTCTATGAGCGAGACCAGTTCAGTCCAGGGCACCACCAGTTCCATGGCGTCCAGGAACTCGCGCTTGCGGGTGCGCTTGACTGTGTTGCTCAGGACCAGGCTGCTTTGCTTCATGCGACTATTGTCTGGGCTTCAGCCCTCCGCGCAATCACATCGTAGCGGCATTCGTGCAGAGAATCCCTAGAGGCCGTTTGCAGCATTGCTTTGCAAGCTATGAGCTGTTCAACCGTCCAGGTATAAAAATTCCTTGAAATCCCGCACGCGTTAAGTCAGCAAACTATAGCCTGCCGTAGGCTGACACCGGGATTTCCAGCAGCCGCGCAGCAAGTCAATGGCAGCTTCCGGCCAGCACTCTGAACGGCGGCTCAGGGCCCTGAGCCGCCAACCAGTTAGAAGCTCCTAAGCCGTCATTCAGGCAGGCCGTAAGTGCAAGGCCAAGGAGTCCAACGGGCTGGCGGTTCCTGCGGCAGCGACTTTCAGGACATGGGTATAGATCATCGTCGTACTCACGTCCGAGTGCCCCAGCAACTCCTGCACCGTTCGAATGTCGGTGCCCAACTGCAACAAGTGCGTGGCGAAGCTGTGGCGTAAGGTGTGCACAGAAACGGGTTTGCAAATGCCCGCCTGTGCCACAGCCTTCTTCAGTGCGCGCTGCAATCGCTCCTCATAGACGTGATGCCGCCGCCAAACACCCGTGCGAGGGTCCACCGACAGGGATGAAGCGGGGAGCACCCAGAACCATCCCCAGCGCTGCCCCACGCCGGGGTATTTGGTCTCCAATGCATGCGGAACGTCCACGCCACCGCACTGCGCTTGCCGGTCTTGCTCCCACAGCGCGCGTGCAGCCAGCACCTGTTGGCGCAATTCGGCTGCCAGGCTGCGCGGCAGCATCACAACCCGATCCTTGTCGCCCTTGGCCTGGCGTACCACGACCACCCCACGGTCAAAATCTACGTCCTTGACCCGCAAGCGCAGGCCTTCCATCAGCCGCATGCCCGTGCCGTACAGCATGCGGCCCAGCAAGGCCATATCGGCCGGCAACGCCGATAGCAGAGCAGCCACCTCGGCTACCGTCAAAACCGAGGGGATGCGCTTGGGCGTGCGCGGGCGCTGCACGCCATCGAGCCATGGCAAGTCCATGCCCAACACCTCGCGGTAGAGGAATAGCAGTGCACTCAACGCTTGGTTGTGTGTGGCAGCCGCCACCCGCCGCTCGTTAGCCAACATGGCTAGAAAACCTTCGATTTCCAGCTGCCCCATGTCTCGTGGATGCCGCAAGCCGTGCCATTTCACGAACATGCGCACCCATTGCACGTAGGCTTGCTCGGTGCGCAGGCTATAGTGTTTGTAACGAATTCGCTCACGGACCTGGTCCAGCAACCGTGTGGCGCGCAACACTGGAGGGGAGGCGGGTTTCATGGCTGAATTTGGTACTGTATTTTCATACAGCATATACGCCGTCAAGCTAGGCTACAAGCCCATTTCCGCGTTTTTTTCGCGCCAATTTAGACCGCAAGCGCCAGATATGGCCTGCGGCTTGGTGCGGTCTACATTACGTTAGATTTCATCAGTACCATCCGCGACATCCTCATTCAGGGAGACCATCTGTGGCGTTCTTAGCGAAAGTCGGCGTCTGGGTTGCGACCAACCTACCCACCTTCTTAAAAATGACAAAGGGAGTGGCCAAGTTCATTCACTCTGCCGCAGAGGCAGGCGAAGCACTTCTCGAAGGACGAGAGATCGTCGGCACTGATGCGCCCATTTCGAAGAAGCAAGCAAAGCCAGACACCACGGGCGATCGCCCGGATTTCCTCTCGGCCAAGAAGTCGCAATCTGATCCGGTGGCTGACCTCGTGGCAAGGGTGGACGAGAGCAAAAAGCAGCTTGCCGTCATCGAACACGACAACGAGATTGACCACAAGCGCATCTCCCTGCAGATTGATGTGATGGAGCTGATGATCTCTGCTCAAACGTTTGAGCGCTTCACCAACAATATCAACCTTCACGCTGCCAACCTTCAGACCCACCTTTACACGATCAAGAACACTGCAGGCCTTCTCGACGACGTCAACCGTCAACGCGTCGCGATCAAGGCTCTTATGCAGACCGTCAATCACATGATTAACGTTCTAAACATCGAGGACGACGTTCAAAAGATCAGCGGGATTGATATCAACATCCGTCAAGGTGCCATATCCATTGCAGATTCGTACCGTGCGTTCGAGGCAACGAAAGAACTCTTGGCCGCAGAGATTGAGTCCTATACAAAATCGATTGATGAGCAACTGGCTCGCGCTGATCGCGTTCGTCAATCTGCACGTCTCGTTCCGAGCATGAGCGGAAATGTCAGCAAGTGGCTCGAGAATTCCGTAGAGCCTAAGTTGCTCGCTGCGAAAGAGGCCGCCGATGAACTCCGAGGCGACGTGACGATGATTCCCCGGATTGAATCAACTCTTCGACGCGAGCTGCTCAAGTCAGACTTCCTGCCACCAGAGGAAATCTAACCCCTCGGTCGAGCCGACAAAGTGCAGCAAGCTGCACTTTGCGGTTCACCTTGAACGTTGGGCGTCATTGGGAACATCGAGAGTAGCCCAGCCACCGTTAAGCATCACCATGAATACATTCATCGCGAACTTTGGCCGAGCCAACTACCTTTGGCCAAGATGCAAGGAACGGGCAACTGTCGCGACTCTTGAAGACGAAGATCTACGCCCCTTTTGGGAGAGCGGAGACCGCAACGGGTACATCGCATACGCCATCGCGCACAAGAAGTCCGCCGCTGGGATCACCCCTACCAAGCCGGTAGCCTCACGCTGGTTCAACCTAGCGACGACGATCTCCGAGACAAGCAATGATCTCTGGATACATCGCGAGAAGGACGAGCTGTGGTGGACAGTGACTAAGCCTGATGCAATTCAAACCACGATTGAACCTACAAGCGAACCAGGTCGCACAAGTTCTCGGGTTTACATCATTCAGAAGCCCGCGCATCCATGGTCGAACAAAGACAAGAAGGGTCGTCGCCTAGTCTGGCCAGCGCTGCATCCGCGGGCGCGTGAATTCCTGTTCACAGAGGGTACGCTGCAGCAGCTATCTGAGGACAACTCAGCGTATGCAAACGCTCTAGTCAATGGAGATGATCTGTCTACTTGGCACGGCCAACCACTGTGGACTGTCAAAGAAGAGAAATCGGGGAAAGCACCCGTGACGGTCTACAGCGCAGCCAAGAGGGCTGCCTTTCGCATGGCCAGCACAGCAATGGCCACCTCCCTAAATGCGAACGGGCAGGAGGTTGTGCGTGTCGTCAAAAACAAGGAGTTCCGCTTCGACAGTGAGAATGCCCTTCAATCGTATCTAGAGGCGCTTCTTACAGCGCAAGACAATACCTGCGCCATTACTTCGCTTCCGCTTCAATTCGATGGCGAGCACACGGATGTGGAAATGCTGTGTTCCCTTGATCGAATTGACAGCAATGGCCACTACGAAGCCGGCAACCTGCAGATCATTTGCCGTTTCGTCAATAGATGGAAAAGTGATTCAGAAGACAGTGACTTCCGCCGGCTGATTCGAGTAGTCCAGAGTTCTGCAATGCTCGCCTGAATCTGTACCTCTCACGATGACGCCTAA
>NZ_JAOBSQ010000077.1:0-3930 GCF_025246485.1 Acidovorax sp. K2F | reverse complement strand
CTAATACGAATTAGATGCGGCAAGGATGTCGATCCCTATTACGTTTTGGAGTATGTGAACTCCCCCGCTGGTAGATCCTACTTCCGCGCGCGTGGCAAGAGCACGAGCGGGCTGAATACATTGAACTCTACGGTGGTTAGGGAAATGCCGATTCCAGTTCCCCCGCTGCAAGTTCAATTTGAAATTGCTCACGAACTTCGGCAGAGCAGACAGGCGCTCGAATCTGTGATTTTGAAAAGACAAAAGCAAGGAGAGTTTTCAAAGCGATTGAACTCGAAAACGTTGGGAGGCGCTTACGGTGAGTAATTTTAACGAGTCAAATACGGTCGAAGCCTATTTCCGCGACCTGCTCGCAGGTCCGGTCAAAGCCGTGCCTGCTAACACTGTCCAGGAGCCAGTTGCCAGTTATGGCACTAATCCCAAAGGTATCGGCTGGCTTTATGCCGCCCCTGCCGACGTACCACGCCAGATTCAAGAGGTCCTAGTGGAATCGTGGTTGCGCAACGCCCTGATTCGCCTGAACCCGGAGATTGCTGCCCAGCCCGACCGCGCTGACGAAGTGCTCTACAAGCTGCGCGCGATTGTGCTGTCGGTGCGCTCGGACGGCCTGATTCGCGCCAACGAAGAGATGACTGCCTGGATGCGTGGCGAGCGCTCCATGCCCTTTGGCAACAACAACCAGCACGTGCCGGTGCGGCTGATCGATCTGGACGACCTGTCGCAAAACCAATACGTGGTTACCCAACAATTCACCTACCGCGCAGGCCCCACTGAGCGCCGCGCAGACATGGTGCTGCTGGTCAACGGCTTGCCCCTGGTGTTGATCGAGGCAAAAACGCCAGTCAAAAAGTGCATTAGCTGGGTGGATGGCGCGGTGCAGGTACATGACGACTATGAAAAGTTCGTGCCGGAGCTGTTTGTCTGCAATGTGTTCTCGGTGGCCACAGAGGGCAAGGAATACCACTACGGCTCCATCGGCCTGCCAGTTAAGGACTGGGGGCCGTGGCATCTGGATAGTGAGAACACTGGTGAAACAGCCCAGCACCACCCGCTGAAAACGCTCAAGCTCTCGGCTGAAAGCATGCTGCGCCCGCATGTGGTGCTGGACATTTTGGGCAGCTTCACCCTGTTCGCTACGGACAAGAAAAAGCGCCGCATCAAAGTGATCTGCCGCTACCAGCAATACGAAGCTGCCAACAAACTAGTGCAGCGCGTGGTAGCGGGCTATCCCAAGAAGGGGTTGATCTGGCACTTTCAGGGTTCGGGCAAATCCCTGCTCATGGTGTTTGCAGCGCAGAAGCTGCGCATGCACCCACATCTGAAGAACCCGACCGTGGTGATTGTGGTGGACCGCATTGACCTGGACAGCCAGATCACCGGCACCTTCACCGGGGCCGACATCCCCAATCTGGAAAAGGCCGACACCCGCGAGAAGTTGCAACAGTTGCTGGGGCAGGATGTTCGCAAGATCATCATCACCACGATTTTCAAGTTTGGCGAGGCCACGGGTTGCCTCAACGACCGTAGCAACATCATCGCGCTGGTGGATGAAGCCCACCGCACGCAGGAGGGCGACTTGGGCCGCAAGATGCGTGAGGCACTGCCCAATGCCTTCTTGTTTGGTCTGACCGGCACGCCTATCAACCGCTCGGACCGCAATACCTTCTACGCATTCGGTGCGGAGGAAGACGCCATGGGCTACATGAGCCGCTATGGTTTTGAGGAGTCGATTCGCGACGGTGCGACGCTGAAGCTGCATTTCGAGCCCCGGCTGATCGACCTGCACATTGACAAGGCGGCGATCGAGACGGCGTTCAAAGACCTGACCGGTGGGCTGTCAGACCTCGATAAAGACAACCTGGCCAAGACGGCAGCCAAGATGGCGGTGCTGGTCAAAACGCCGGAGCGCGTGCGCCGTGTGTGCGAGGACATCGTGCAGCACTTTCAGACCAAGGTGGACCCCAACGGTTTTAAGGGCCAGATCGTCACCTTTGACCGGGAGTCTTGCCTTCTCTACAAAGCCGAACTGGATAAGCTGCTGCCGCCAGAGGCGACCGACATTGTGATGTCGGTGCAGGCCGCAGATAAGAAAGAGCACCCCGAATACGCCGCCTATGACCGCAGCCGTGATGCGGAAGAGCGCTTGCTGGATCGCTTTCGCGACCCTGCCGACCCGCTGAAGCTGATCATCGTCACCGCCAAGCTGCTGACCGGCTTTGATGCGCCCATTCTGCAGGCGATGTACCTGGACAAGCCCCTGCGGGACCACACCTTGCTGCAGGCCATCTGCCGGGTCAATCGCACCTATTCCGAACAGAAAACGCACGGGCTGATCGTGGACTACCTCGGCATCTTTGACGATGTGGCCGCGGCGCTGGAGTTTGACGACCAGAGCGTCAAGCAGGTGGTGAGCAATATTCAGGAACTCAAGGACAAGTTGCCCGAGGCCATGCAGAAATGCCTGGCGTTTTTCACCGGGGTTGACCGCACGCAGACTGGCTATGAGGGTTTGATTGCAGCGCAGCAGTGCCTGCCCAACAACACCGTTCGCGACAACTTTGCCGCCGAATACAGCGTGCTGAGCAAGATATGGGAAGCCTTGTCGCCCGACGCCGTGCTGAGCCCGCACGAGAAAGACTACAAATGGCTTTCGCAGGTGTACCAGTCAGTGCAGCCTTCTGGCGGCCACGGCAAACTGATCTGGCATTCGCTGGGCGCCAAGACCATCGAACTCATCCATCAGAACGTGCATGTCGATACTGTGCGTGACGACCTGGACACCCTCGTGCTGGATGCTGATCTGTTGGAAGCCGTGCTGTCGAACCCAGACCCTAAAAGCGCCAAAGAAATCGAGATCAAACTGGTTCGCCGGATGCGCAAACACCTGGGCAATACGAAATTCAAAAAGCTGTCGGAGCGGCTGGATGCGTTGAAGGACCGGTTTGAGTCGGGCCAGGTCAACAGTGTCGAATTCTTAAAACAGTTGCTGGAGATTGCCAAGGAAACGCTGCAGGCAGAAAAAGAAGTGCCACCCGATGAAGATGAAGACCGTGGCAAGGCCGCGTTAACCGAGCTTTTCAACGAGGTGAAGACCGGCGAGACGCCCATCATGGTCGAGCGTGTGGTTGCCGATATTGATGAAATTGTACGGTTGGTGCGCTTCCCCGGTTGGCAAGGCACGCAGGCGGGTGAGCGGGAGGTGAAGAAGGCGTTACGCAAGGCGCTCTTCAAATATAAATTGCATGCGGATGAGGAACTGTTCGAGAAATCCTACAGCTATATCCGACAGTATTACTAGGCATGAGATTTGGCAGATTCAAGCCATCGATTCTCCAGACCGCAGGCAAAAACACCTTGATTTGAATGAGCACACTAGGCGAGTGCTTAGGACTCGGCAGGGGGCCCATAGAGCTCCTCAATAAACCCAACCAGGCTGACACCTAGTGCCTCAAGCCAAAGCTTGAGTTCGATCACATCCAGTCGACGTACCCCAGTCTCGCACTTGCTGATATCGGCTTGCGTCCAATCCAAGCGCCGAGCGAGTTCCGCCTGACTGACCTTGGCCAAGGTTCGTCTGGCTTGCAGCAACTTGAGCAGGTGCTGGTATTCGCGTGTGTAAAGAGTCTTCTGCATGGGCAACCAAGGCCCATGAGCTTCCATGCGAAAAAAGAATATGCGAAAATCGTATTTATCCCCGAGAGGGTTGGTCTCGGCCTTACTGTTTCGCTACCAGCTAGTGTGTAGCCACGCGAAAGCCTACGACTTCGACTTCTGGCTGAAACTCTTGTAGCTTGGCACCTGATTGGCCCAGCAAAGCGTCTGTGCCTCACCGCGCAGAAGTTGGCCAGGTGGGCAGCGTCTCATTGTGAGATTCACAACGGGTACGATGCCATGACTCGGTAATGAGAGCACCGGGTGCTCCGCACACCT
>NZ_JAOBSQ010000076.1:0-3939 GCF_025246485.1 Acidovorax sp. K2F | reverse complement strand
CAATGCTCGGTTGCTTTCCCGTACCAACGTCTGAAGCGCGCCTGCCATTTCGTCAGGTGTGGCCGAAGACCATCGTTCAGGACACCAATCGACATTCGCACAATCTCTTCGGTTTCTTTGCGTCTGAACTTGCTGACGGGCACGTCCTTCACGAGTTCGCGAGTGACAGTGAAGAACGTGTGCCATGAGTCGTAGACCTCCGAGATCACATCGTGTTCAAGGTCGATCGGAAGGCCGATCTTCCGTGTGCTCAGTTCGACCCAAATCTTGTACGCGATCTGCCGGTCAGTTTCGTTGATTAAGAGTTTTAGCTTGTTAGTACCTATGCCGACTTCGGCCTGATCGATCTCGAATTTCTGGAACAGGTTACGGTATCGGATTCCTTGCCAGATAAAAAGTAACAAAAGAACCAATAGGATTGCGCCCGTCACCCAACTGCTCATTACGAAGCGCACTTCGAGTGGGCGAAGGAGGGTGAGCTGCAGCAGTGTGTCGGGTGCGGAGGCGGTAGCTTGTACGGTATCGACCACGATGCTAGGCCCTGTTGTAGCCGAAGCGGGCACGCGTGTTATTGATTAAATGACTTTGGGTTTGGCGACGCTGGTAGGCCTCTTCGATTGCTGTTCGGAGTTCAGCTGAGTTGGTCGGATACGGAATGCATCGGGCATAGCAATGCGTACCCTTTGCGACGCCTGATGCGATCAAGTTGTCGTTCAGCCTGTCCGGGTACTGCTGGAAGCCGTATGCGTAGGAAGGGAGCTTGATGCCGAGCAGCCCGTTTGCGGGATTGCCGAATCCGTTCCGAAGCGATGCAGCAATCTCCCAGTCAACGTACCGGCGCTTCCACGTGTTCTGACCGACCATGACGATGGTGATCGACGTGTTCTGCATATACTGCTCGCGGATGCGGCGCATTACATAGTCCGTGTCGTTGCTGTCCACGATGTCGTTTGCCATGTCCAGCCCAAGTGCTCGATGGGTGAATACTTCAGCATTCGAGTATGTGTCGACGAACGTTTGAACCTCCCGCTCGTCAGCGTGATGGTAGGAGATAAAGCAGCGTCGCTTTGGCGGCGTCTGTGCTTCATACAGCAATGATGCGAGAAGACCGTAGTTGGTCGTTGCCATCGTGTTGTCTCGATTTCGTTGGGGTTAGCCTCAGGCCACGTTGAACCATCTCTGCAGGCAGTTCTTTGTTATAGGCCTCGAGGGGTGCTGCATTCTTGCCAGTAACTGTACGCAACTCTAATTTTGCTTGAAGTCTAGTTATGCAGTCGAGACGTGTTGCTCGCAAGCAGACCCTCGCCAAGGGCCGCTCCTGGCCGATTTCTCCCCCACGCACTCAGCTGCTATCTTTTGTTGAGTTAATACTCGCAGGGTTTGCGGGATGCATCACTTTAGATTTCATATGAACGAAGCGCTCGCTCAGTTGGCGGAAGACGTGTTTACTCGTGCTGCACCCGCTGGGTGGCCTCGTCCCACGACCGAAATTCAGCAGTCCGAGTTGCTGCTGATGGTTGACCTACCCGAGGATTTGAGTCACACCAGGCTCACCAAAGCCGAGCGTAGGGCAGTTGCGTTGGCTCTCAATGCGCTGATGCCATCGACGGAGCCACTAGGAATTTGGACGGTGTGCATTTCCAGCCGAGGCAAAGTCGTTGATTCCATTTTGGCGAATGACCTTTAACAAGTTGCTCCTCGTGGACACCCAGTCCAAGGCGGCCGCTTCGCGGTGTCGGCAGCACGCCGTAAAAGCGCCGACGTTGAAAGTCCGCTTCCATTTGCGGTGAACGGCTGCTCTTGGCCGGATTCTGCCTGACGCCGCTCTCCGATATTCATCTGTTCATGTGTACCCGCGCCAGGGCCTGCGCATCTTCCAAGGACGCCATGACGGAAGGGCCTTCCCATTCAGTCCACTCTCGGCCACGCCGTTCGAAGACTGACAATCGGCATGAACTGCCTCCGCCTGCTGTTACTCTGGCGTATCGCGAACGGTCGGCGGAGAGCTCAGACCACAGTTCAGGCACCTTCTTGTTCCCGTTGAAGAAAAACGCGCCGTCAACCTCGGTGTACTCCTCGTCGTCCCGCGCATCGACCGGCGCATAGGCGAAGGCAAGTGGGTCGACTCCCCCACCACCACGCTTCTGCGCCGCCTTAGCACTGATGTCTAGCAGCCAACGGAATGGATTCATCGTGCTTGATTGTCAACAGGGCAGAAAGTCAAATGGATGTCGGCTTCTGGCCGATAGCCGAAGTCTAGCCAACCGTCCCGACTGTTCCTCAGCGAGGGGGCAGGCGATCTGCCGACGTCTGACCGTAGTGTCGAACTCTGTGGACCACATTGCCGAACCGGCTGTCCAGGAGCTCCGAAATATGCATATTGCGCCAGGCGTTGGACAAGGACAAGGCTGTAGATGGGCTGATTGACCAATTCGAGCGCACCAAGGCGCGCATCCGAGCCAAAGTGGAACACCCGTTCCGAGTGCTCAAGCGGCAGTTTGGTTATGTGAAGGTGCGCTACCGTGGTTTGAAGAAAAACACGGCGCAGATCGTGACGCTGTTTGCCCTGTCCAATCTGTGGATGGTCAGGTACAAATTGCTGACCATGGGGCAGGCGCGTGCGCGAGGGGCGTAATGCCCACGAGATCAGAGAATTGCTTCCCCCAGGAGGCGCTTGGACAGCGTTTGGGCGCCTTGCCGGGGCAGGCTTTATCTCACGGACGGGTGTAGCTCACTTCCAAGTGATTCGTGCAGACCTTCCCTGGCTCAGTGTTTAGTGGTGAAGCATGCGATCGCATCTATACAAAACTGGCGATTTTCCCGCGTCGTGACTAATCCAGCGCGTAGTATTACCTCGCGGGCGCTTGGATTCTGCCCATCCTCAATGAGACCGCGTGCTGCCCAGTACGCTAGGCGGCAGTTCTTCCTAGCATTGACGGCAGCAATTAATGTATTCAGAGCCGGTGTGGTAGTGATGGTGTGTTGTGCCTGATGCATAGAGATTTGAGCGTACTTAGCTAGCAGTCCCGCATGAATACGTGTCGGCCGTGCCTGCGTTCGCAGTACCGAAAACACGGCCCGGGAGAGCGTCACGGCTCGTTCCTGCTGAACACGTTGTGCTGGCTTCCGGACGGTAACGGCGATGGGGTCATGGGCCTTAATGCGCGACTGCAGCCAGGCTAGGTCGCGAATCGACGCGCGGATCGATGCGCCGTGTCTAGGAGGGATCCTGCCGTTATGCTGTCGAAGCGACTCTTCAATCTTTTCGCGATCGGACATGACGGTGGGAGTGGGGATGTGATTGCGGTAGCCGTGGGCTCGAAGAAATGCGCTATCGCGCAAGCGCAGCAGCCAATACAGATTCAGTGAAAATACTTGTAACCGTCTGGCGACACGCTTTGGCGATTCAACTGCAAGCCGCACATAGTCTTTGCGTGCTTGTTCTAGCGAAATGGGACGTGGCAACGGTATGGATTTCGCGGGTGTAGCGCTGATCTCGACTTGGCTCACGGCTTTCTTGAACTCTTCGAAAGTCAAACCGGCTGCAGCCAGTAGAGCGCAGAATTCAGGGGCCCGTAGCGATTTTGTGCTTCCGTCGAATTTCAAATGCATGTACGTTCCCGCGTATTCCCAGGTCCGCATGCTACTTGCGCAGGAGCGGGGTTTTTCATGCGGACCATAGGCGTTCTGCATAAGTTGCATTGCTAGAAGCTTGAAATTTTCGTGTACCTTGCCCGTGCGCTCATGCAGAACTGTCAAAACCTGCCCCCGCGTCCACGGTGCTTCCTCGCAGGAGAGAGTGTCTGCGGCGAACTGGCTCAGTTGCTGCATCGCTTGCAGATGCGCAGTCGGTGGCTCAGCGTTACGGGACAAGTCTTCACCGCACCCGCAACGGAGCGCTGGCGGCCTTAGCAGCGCCCGGTTGAAGGGCATGACCGT
>NZ_JAOBSQ010000075.1:0-3956 GCF_025246485.1 Acidovorax sp. K2F | reverse complement strand
TTAAAGTCTTGACCACCCCGCGGTAAGGTTCACCACCCTGTTTTCAGCTTAAGACCATGAACGTCAACAAACGCAACAACGTCAAATCCTTGGGAAACAGCGGGCCAGCGATTTTGTTTGCCCACGGGCTTGGCTGTAGCCAATCCGTATGGAGCCGCATCACGCCCGCTTTCGCTGGCACACATCGCCAAATCTTGTTTGACTATGTTGGAAGCGGCAAGTCGCAGCTATCGGCCTTTAGCGCAGTTCGCTACAGCAGCTTGGCCGGCTACGCGCAAGATGTTCTGGACGTGTGCGAAGCGCAAGGGCTGCAGAGCGGCGTCACATTCGTGGGCCGCTCGGCCAGTTGCAACGTCGGACTGTTGGCTTCGATATCACGCCCTGACTTGTTTGATCGCTTGATATTGGTGGGGCCCACGCCCTGTTTCTTGAACTATCCGCCCGAATATGCCGGAGGCTTCGAGCGTGCCGACCTCCAAGGCCTGTTGTCGCTGATGGATCAGGACTACATCGGCTGGGCCAATCACCTATCGTCCGTGGTGGCGGGTGCCGCGCAGGGCGAAGCGTTGGCTGGTGAGTTTTACGACAGTTTTTGCTCCACGAACCCGGTCGCGATGCGCGTATTTGCGCAAACCACCTTTTTTGCTGATAACCGGGCTGACCTGCCCCAGGTGTCTCGCCCCTGCCTCATTCTTCAGCACCAGGAAGACAGCCTGGTTCCGCTTGCGGTGGGTGAGTATCTGAACCAGCAACTGAAGGGCAGCATCTTGGAAGTCATGGACGTGGCGGGTCACGCTGCTCACATGAGTCACCCCGCGCTGGTGATCGATGCCATGCAGCGCTACATGGCCACAGACCATGCTTGATGTTGATTGGATTAAATCTCCGTCGGCGCGGACAACCAAAGCCAGATCGCCCTGAGTGCGCTGGAGCAGATGGCCCGCATTTATGAGATCGAGCAGGAGGTCAAGGAGCTGAACGCCGAGCAGCGTCTCGCAGTCCGGCGGGAGAGAACAAAGCCACTCCTGGACGCCCTTCACGAACGGATGTCGCTGCAGCGGCGCAAGGTGCCCGACGGATCGGCCACAGCGAAGGCGCTGGACTACAGCCTCAAGCGTTGGATAGCGCTCATCCGCTTTGCAGATGATGGGCAATTCGGTTGACAACAATTGGACCGAGAACCAGATCAGGCCCATCGCCATTGGCAGAAGCAACTGGCTGTTCGCTGGCAGCTTGCGCGCGGGCCAGCGGGCGGCAGCGGCGATGAGCCTGATCCAGTCAGCGCGCATGAACGGGCACGACCCGTATGTCTACCTGCGCGACGTGATGGCACGCCTGCCCATGCAGCGCGCCAGTCAGATCGGTGAGCTGCTGCCACACCGCTAGCAGCGAATCCAGGCCATCTCACTTTAGATTTGGCCGACGGTGAGTTTCACCGTCAGAGGTCTCATACGCAAAGCCTTGGAACTGCGCCCTCCCTCAAAGCTACCAGTGTGTTTGATTTGAGTATTTGTTCGGTTCCAGACAGAACAGTCAATCGAACAGGTCTACAGTCGACAAGGGAATGCAAGACATCCTGTCTTGCGAACCTTGCGGGTTCGCTCCGAGAGGGGTTTTCTCGTGTACCAGGGCTTCCCATGGACAACGCAGAGAACCACCTCATTGAGCGTCTTCCGAAAGCGTTGCGCAAGCGTTTTCTTGCGCTGTGTACCCGGTTCGAGCTGGTGGCATTGTCCGACCTGATCGAGCATGGGGCGCCACTGAGCCACGCGTACTTTCCACGTTCCGGCTTCATTGCGCTGGTGATTGACATCGAGACGCACCCGCCGTTGGCGGTGGGCATGATCGGACCCGAGTCCATGCTAGGGGCGGAATTGGTGCTCGGAGTGGCCAAGACGCCCTGGAGAGCCGTGGTGCAAGGCGCTGGCAATTGCTGGCGCCTGGAAGCGCATGTGTTGCGCAAGACCATAGCCACCATGCCCGAGCTGCGAGAACTGGTGCAAGGCTCTTTGATGGTCCGCCTGCATCAGCAATCACTTGCCACAGCCTGCCAGCGCTTTCACACGATAAGCGAGCGGCTGGCGCGCTGGTTGCTCATGAGCCAGGATCGCTCCCACGCCGACCGGTTTCATGTGACCCAGGACTTCATCGCGCAGATGCTGGGCGTACGGCGCGTGGGAGTGAGCGGGGCAGCCAGCGAATTCCAGCGGCGTGGACTGATTGAATATCACCGCGGTGAGCTCACTGTGCTCGATCGGCTGGGTCTGCAGCAAGCAGCGTGCAACTGCTACGCGGCGGACAAGCGACTGCTCAATGAGTTGATGCCTTCGGGTTCTTGAGGGGCCAAGTTCAGCATTGCAGGCCGCGATAGATTTGGCGAACTGGCGCTGAGGCCGACCAACGCGAGCCATGGGATGGCCGCGCGCTTACGGATGACTGCAGCCACCTTGATACCTGTCATTGATGCCGCCGTGCTGATGGGTGAGCCGATGACAGCTTCGCGCAATGCACTGTGAACCCAGCTCCCGTGCACGACCGACGGCAAGCGCTGCACTATCGACGTTCAACTACGCTCGACGAAGGGCAGCAACGGGCCCTGAAGAGACATTTGATGCGCTCCAAAGCGGGCGTTCGCCGCCAGTCTTAGAGCGCGAAATCACTCACCTATGCGCGTCGGAAACAACTCGGGATCGATAGTCTGAAGCCCGACCATTCCGGTGTTCATGAGCACGTCGGCGAGTTCATCACTGACAGCAAAGCGTTCAATCTCGGCCAAATAGGCAAGCGGCGCGTCACCAATAGCGCCCTCCTTGAGCACAAGATCTTCAATGTCCTCTGCCATACCGAATTCCTCGTCGTAGAACCCGATGACTGAGCGCTCGCGGTCGACGGCACTCTTCAAAATTCTCTGGACATTGAGCGCAAAGTAGCGCCCTACCAGCCGTTCCGAGCCATAGCGTACTTGAAGGGGCAGGTACTCGCACTCGCATTGAAACTCCCTGAATACGTTCACGAGCCGGGCGGAGGCAATCCGGAATTGGACTGTGGACATGAAGTCAGTGAGGCCTCGCGGCCGCTCACGGTCGTCTTCGATATCTACCCGAATCACCGGCCAAGTTGCCGCGTAGGATTTGCCCATGTTCAAGTGGAACCTTTCGTGGCTGTCCCACAGCCGATGAAGGTCCGCGAGATTTGGAGAGGCAATCGGCGTCGGCGTATCTCTAGAAAGGTCGAAGCTGAGAAGTTTCATGATGTCTCTGCGAAGCGATACAGCACTCATACGCGTGCCGCCAAACGGCCTTCAGCGGGCTGGCACGAACTTCCGCTCCTGGCCGAATTCGGCCCCGCAGGAGGGGCGGTAGGGGCCATAGCTTTCAATGCGTCTCGCTCTCTAAAGCGGGCCATGATCCTATATCTGCTTGCAAGCCTAGGTCGCAAGCCATTTTCAGGGGAAATGAGTGCAAAGTTCATCGCGCACAGTTCAGACTGTCCCGCAGGTTCGGCAGGCTAAATTTCGTTAGAGCGTATGGGAGCCGCTAACAACAACTCTGTGCGCCGCCGCGTACGACTGTGGGCAGTATCAGCGGTCATAGTCGACCTGCTTGTATTGGTCGGCTTGATTTCTATCGGACAGATAACCGATTCGCAAGCAAGATCATGGGTCTCTGTTTGGGTTATGTTGCACGAGCCAGCACTAACCTTCGCGGCGGCAGTTCTTCCAGGCCTGCAGGAAGCTCACGGTCATCTCTCGCTCACCTCGTATCTAGCCTTCGGAGTCCTCGCTTTAGGCCAAACCGTCGGCATTGGCGGCCTCCTTGGGTGGATCTATTTATCTTCACGGAAGCGAGGCGCATCCTAAAAGGTCAGCCATGTGGGCACGTCAGTGCGAACAGGGTCCTGCCTCATCTTCAAAAGTTGAGCGTCCGCATTTATCTGCCACCAATGGCAGCTTCTGA
>NZ_JAOBSQ010000074.1:0-3962 GCF_025246485.1 Acidovorax sp. K2F | reverse complement strand
CCGGGTGGGAATTCAGGAGGCACAACCTTCTTGCACCTCGGAGACAAGTCTAGAAATCAGGCACCCACATGCCGCTGACCGCAGCATTACAGTTTTGACAGCACCGTGTCTAAGCGTAGCCACGCAGGGTTACAAAGGCCTATGCAGCACAGCCTTCCACAGAGAGGCGCCTTCCCGATGGCGATTCGCGCAAGTCCGTCTCTCATCAAGTCATGCCCGACTAGGGGTGATCTCGGTTTTCTGGCAAAAGCAGAAAGTTTTGAACAAAATAATTTCTAAATCAACTACTTAGAAGTTTTCCCCAACGCCGCGCCAACCTGAAAGTCTTCAAGCGTTTTGCCGAGCGCAAGCGCTTCACTCAACCAGGTGGGACGTCGCCCGCGCCCGCCCCACGTGTTGCCATTTGCGTCCCGATACAAGGCAGTGGTCGTCTCCGTGTTGTCCCCGTCGAACAAATCCTCTGGTTCCAATCCAAATCGAGCAATGGCCTGCTTTATCAGCGGGATGATCTCCTCCGCTGCACTTGCCTCGGTCATTGCGTCTTCAAGCCGCCTCTTCATCTGAGCAAGTGTCTTTGGCAATGCAAACTCCTATTGCTATGTGAAGTGACGCGCCAGCACATGCTTCACAGATCTTGCGACAACGCTTCCACCAGTCGCTCCTGAAGCTGAACATCTGCTGCTGTTGCGTCTGCTCTTGGGATTACCGCCCATTGAGAGCACTGAACAGACATCTTCCTTACCTCCGATGTCGCCAAGCATGACAGCCGGAAGACTGTCCCAATGATTTTTCGGCTTTTCTCGGCATAAATACGCTGCCAGAGGTTTGAGTGTTTGTCGCTGAAATCCTGCAGCAGGCGCACCAGCCCCCTTTTTAACTCGGTATCGTCTTTCGCAACGAGAAGCTCTCCCTTGGGATTGAGTATCTTTGACACGTCCATCGCAATGATGCCCCGATGGCCTGACCCAATCTCTGCATTAAAAGTATCCTGAAGTTGCGAGCAGGCTTTGCGCAGATTGCGCTCCAGCGCATGTTCAGTTGTCACGCGCTTACATTCAACCCAGATCTTGCGTCCCTCAATCTTGATTCCGGTGTCGCTGCGCGCATTCAAGATCGCCTCCACGCGGCGAGCCGGCCGATGGGCCATTGCAGCTACCGTGGCTTCGAACAAGTAGTTGCGTGCGGCGGTGGTTTTGGGGGTTTCATTGGCTGCATTGATCGGGCCATTGACGGCCTTTTTCAGCTTCTCTGTCACGGAAATCAGTTGCAGTGGCGCAACCCCTTGCAAGGCCTGATGGATTCTTGTGAACTCTACGATTTCAAGCAGTGAACTCACAAAGTCTGGGAACGCTTGATCCGCTATCCTCGATAGAAGCGGTGAGGTACGCATCCTTCCAGTAGCCAATGACCTTTTCAAAGTTGGAAGTGCGTCCAACCTGCAGGTCAATCCCCAGATCGGTCATCCACTTCATCGCTGCCAAATACTCTTGATGAATGTTCGAAAAAGAATTCGAGGGGATCATCTTTGAGAACGTGTTTTTATCCATGAATGCCAATTCCCGGCTGTTGAAGGCTCTCAGTTGCTGCGATACAAACCCAGCTCACTGATCTTCTGGCGATTGTCCGCGACGTAGAGCGCCTTTGCACGGATCTGCCCAAGCCACGGCCTTGGCCTCAAGTCCACTCAATCCTGATCGGGCGCTGGCACTTACGCGCAGGGTGCGAACAAGGAACACCTGCAAAGTAGCCTCGTGAACTCGCTCATTTAAAACTTGCCATCCCAGGATCGGCAGCTACGATTTTCGTAGACCACAAACTTCTCTGGAGCGATAGATGCGACACCTGCTATCTGTGATGTCAGCCATTGCACTAACTTTTGGCATGGGAATGTTGCAAGCGGCGACTGTTGATCCTGATAGCCTGAAGCGGATGAGAGATGCGGTGAATGAGGAAGGCGAGGTACGAGTGATGATCACCCTACGCCATCAGAAACTTGAAAAATTATCGCAAGAGCAAAAAAATGATAACTTAAAAAAAGATGCAAATGCCATACGTGCGTTAAAGGCGGAATTAGGAATCGCAGCATTTACAGAAGGTAGTTGGGAGAGCGAGAGTGGGCAGATCGGGATGTATATAAAAGCAGCAGGCATTAGCATCCTTCAAAACAGTCAGAATGCACTGGCCTTTACAATAGATCCCACTGACAAATCGCGCATTACTGCTATGGACCTGGATGGCAGCCTTACAGCCCTCCGGAAAGTTTTGCGCACTAGATCAGAGGTAGATGCCGAAATAATTCTTGACACTCAGAGTGCGAAGTATCAACTATTGCAAGATGGCTCGACACGCATAACAAATGTTGGCGAAGTGATCATTGAGGCCAATTCCCTGATTGAGAAAATCCGGGAAAATTTGCAAAAATCAGGCCACTCCGAATCTACCCTGATATTAGACAATGCGCTACCAATAAAAATAACGACCTCTATTAACAAGAAAAAGCTACTCCTCCTGCAGAATCATCCTGATGTGCGAGGAATTCGGCCTATCGGCTATCAAGATCCTCGGACCACCTACTGGTCTGCAGGAGCATCCGATATAGCCGAAAAAGAGGGGCAGGTAGAGGTGAGTATTTCGTTGCGCGGTGGGTTACTTTTCTCTCCTGATTTAAATTGGAATTCCCGTGGAGGAAAAAATCAGGCAATGGCAAATCGAGAAGCCATGACAAAAATTCTTGCTGATGCCAATATAAAAATGCCACAAAGCGATCCTGTCGGGGATTCGATTGGGTCGTTTCAGATGATTCTTACCAAGGACCAGCTGTCTAGACTCCGCGCAAAAAATGATCCGCGAATTTTGGAGTTGCGTGAAAACCGCCCACTGGGTGTGTCGCAACTACAAAGGAGCATGCCGACTATTAACATGCCTGTTGCATGGGCTTCTGGAAATAAGGGGAGTGGTGTAGCGATTGCCGTGTTAGATGACGGCATTCGAAAAACTCACGAGATGTTTCTCTTTAACGGCACTACGAAAGTGGTCGGCGAAGATTGTTTTGGATCAAACTCCGGAGGCTTTAAGTCTATATGTCCGAACAAGGATTTGTTCGGTGATAGCCCAGCGGGGACGCCAAATGCGGGTGAGCCAAACAGTGATCTCATCGGATGCCAGCTGATTGATCAGCAGCGGTGCGGGCATGGTACGCTAATGGCTTCGGTTGCTGCGGGTCGCGCATCACCGAACGTGGCCAGCGGAATATTGCAAGGGGTTGCGCCAGACGCCCAACTCATTTCGATAAATATTTTCTCATATGATCGCATCAATAATAAAAAAACATATTATTTGAACGACTTGGAAAAAGGGCTCTCGTCGGTGCTTCTGAGGGCCGGCGGGACTACGCCCACCTCGCCTGCAGCACTGGTTGTCAATCTGAGTATCGGCACCGTTGCCAGTTACCCGTCCGACTGCGATGCCAATGTCAGCATCGCCATCAGAAATCTTATTCGACAACTTAGGACCGCAGGCGTCCCTGTTATTGCATCAACAGGAAATTACCAGATTCAAACTGCGCTTTCGCATCCTGCTTGTAGTGAATACTCAATAAAAGCTGCTTCTGTGCTGAACGATGAAATTGGATATACGCTCGCAACAAAGTCGAATATCGCGGCTTTAAGTCAGTATACGTATCCAATTTTTTTGGCGCCTGGTGGAGACGAAAATACTATTGGTGTCAATGGAGCAGGACGCGTTTCAGATACCGATTTGCTTGCAGGCTGGGGCACATCTCTCGCTGCAGCTCAAATCTCTGGGTTTGCAGCCGTCTACAAGAGTATGAATCCCACTCATAGCGTCGATCAGTTCATCGCTTGGGTAAATTCGACCGGAAGTGTCCCTGTCAGCAGCTTAATTGCCAGCGGTGTACAAAGTTGGCGCAGAATTGCATTCCCGTGAAAGTTCGCTGGTTTTTA
>NZ_JAOBSQ010000073.1:0-4531 GCF_025246485.1 Acidovorax sp. K2F | reverse complement strand
CAAGGCAGGCGGCTGGTTTTACACCCCAGAGCAGGTGCGCGAAGTGGCCGCATTGAGGCATGAATTGCTATCCCTTGTGAAGCGCAAAGTTTAGCCGCCCAAAAAAAGTTCTGCGTAAGTTATGCATATTGCTTGACGCAATAGTTATTCATATCGCATAATTCACTCGACCGCCCAGCTAGGGCGACGGAGTGAAACATGCCGACCACCATCCCCGCCTTCATCGACGCCGGCAAGGCGCGTGCCGCAAGCGCTGATGCCGCCATGCTCGCCCAGGCAGCGAAGAAAGCCCAGGCAGCTCTGCAATGGGCCTTGGCTGCGAGCCTCTACGACCAGGCCGCCGACGCCTTGCAACCTAACCCGCACACCGGCAAGGAAACGATGCAGGCCCAGGCGCACCGCCGCAGCGCCCGTAACTGCCAGGCCCTGGTGGGCACCACTGCCCCGCCGCGCGCCATCAAGGACGCCCCTGAATACGGCCACATGACCCGCCAAGCCATCGCCGAGCACGACGAGGAATGGCGCGGGCACGGCCTCTAAATCCTGTCGCGCCGCTTTACCCCCTTTTTCTGTCTCACCTGACGGCGGGACCATCAGCAATCGAAAGGATGCACATGAAACAGATCACCCTCTTCTGCCGCCTGGCTGGGATGCGCCGCGCCGCTGGTGCTGTGCCCATCAAGTCACTGGCCTGGGCCGGTGGCCTGCTGTGGCGCGCACGGAATTCCGCGTAACGCAAAAGTGACTTTTCAGTGAGTCGCAATTTCTTGGCAATCCACCTACGCTAACCCCATGCACCTCGAACTCACAGGCGCCGAGACAGGCGACCAACTTGTCAAGCAGCTGGTCTACCTGCGCGGCATCGCGCGCCGCATCGTCAAGGTACGAATTGAATCCCGGGAGGTGCTGGCTGAAAACGCACGCCTTCGGGACCGCCTGGGCACGGGCACACCAGACGGTGCACGGGCAGCAGTCGTCGCCGCAAAGCTGCAGGAAGGCATGCTGCAAGCGGAATCGATGGAAATTGAGATCGGCAACTACCTGATGCCCCTGTGTGACGCGCTCGACCGCACCGCAACGCGCGAGCAGATCTTCGAAGCACTGAATATCAACACGGCCGACCGGGACACGGAGACGATCCGCGAGTACGGCGACAAGGCGCTGTACCTGATCACCGTGTTGCACCTGGAGAACTCGGCGATGAACCGCCGCGAGGACTGGGCGTCACCTAAAAGCCAGCCGCTGCAGTGGTGTCACACCATGGCCTTGATGCGCGCGATGACCACCAGCCCGAGGCTGGACCGCATGCTCCACGAAGGCGCAAACGAGTTCTTCGGCGGTGTGTTCGGCGAGTACCGCGAGCGCCCGCTGATGGAGCGCCTGGCTGGGAGGACCGTGTGATCTCAGAAGGGAATATCCGCGTCCATGTCGTCAAAACCGCTGCTACTGGAGGGGGGCGGCGCAACTACGCGGCGCCTCGGCCAACTCGGCATAGCCTCGGGCGGCTCGTCTCCCGCCGCGACGGCTTTCACCACCTCCCAGCTATCTCTGAGCCTTTCAAACACCAAAGAGCTCTCTTGAACAGTCCAAGTCCATTCGTTGGAAACCTTGTGGAAGGAGCCTCTCCAAAAGTAGCCACTCTCTTTGATCAGTTTCCAGATGATCTGCTCATCATGCGTGAGCAGCTCCGGAAAACTCAATGCCAATTTTGCCAAGCGATCAGCCTCATCGACGTCCCAAAGGGACTCAGCTTGGGACAGAAGCGTGATGCTGCCGCTGTCCCATTCCCGAAGGTTGAAGCGATCAAGCGAGTCCTCTATTGCCCACTCGACAAAGCTACTGAGGGTACGCCTCTGCTTGCGCGCCGCCAGTTCAGCCAAGTAGCGGAGTTTCGGGTCAAGGCGAACCGTCGTGATCTCCGACCGCGACAGTTTGCTCCCGCCTTTGGATTTCTTGGGTTCTTCAGCCATGCAGGAGATTGTACGACCCGTAAGCGTACAGCATACAAATAATTCTTCAAAACTACTTGTATTGTCTTTTATTACATCGTAAGCTAAACGCACACGACACCACCATGAGCATACAAACCCAAACCCAGAAGCCCGAGCCCAAGCGCCCGGATTCAATTCGTATTCCCGCCGATCTGCGCAGCTACCTGCGCGGCGAGGCAAGGAAAAACACCCGGTCGTACTCCGGTGAAGTCGTGCACCGCCTGGAGGCCAGCCGCCAGGCAGATCAGCAAACCCAGCAGAAAGGACAGCCCCAGTGAGCAACGAAATCATCATCTCCGGTGTGACCTCGCAGGTCATCAGCTACAAGGGGCAGCGTGTTTGCACAACGCGCCAGCTTGCCAGCTTCTACGGCTGCAGCGAGAAGAACATCGGCGACAACCACTCGAACAACCGCGCGCACTTCGAGGAGGGGAAGCATCTGTTTAAGCTCAGCGGCGCGGAGCTTCGCACCCTGGCCGCTTTGCAACCCGACGAAATCGGGTCGCAAATCTCCAGCAAGACCCGCTCTCTGATCCTGTGGACCGAGCGCGGCGCAGCGCGCCACGCCAAGATGCTGACCACCGCCGAAGCCTGGGAGGTGTTCGAAGATCTGGAGGATCGCTACTTCCGCCCGGCCGCCCAACTCGCTCTGGCAGCTCCCGCCGCTGACAGCGTGGCGGCCATCATCTTGATCGGCGAGGCTGTGGCCAAGGTGCCTGGGGTGAAGCCGGGGATCGCCATGGCCGCCACCTTGACTTGCATCCAGCAAAACACCGGCATCGAGACGGCTTCAATGCGCCTTGCCCTCCCAGCTGCCAACGAGGGCCCACTGTGTTCGCTCAACGCGACCAATCTGGGCAAGCTGGTTGGAATGGGCGCCGCGGCCACAAACAAGCGTCTCCAGCAGATGGGCCTGCAGGTGAAAAACGCGCGTGGCGATTGGGAATTGACCGAAGCAGGATTGGCCTGGGCCGAAGCTCTCCCATACAGCGCTGAAACAGGTCACAGCGGCTATCAAGTGCTGTGGAATCCAGCAGTCGCCGACAAACTCCGCGCAGCGGCATAGCTACGGCTGCGAAAAAGTGGAGCGCTCCATTTACCGATCGTGACCGGCCGCCGCACAGTGACCCAGGCCACAAATTTGGAAACGTCACGATTTCGGGTGTTTTTCGCCCCCCTTTTTGCAGGTCCGGGCCTTTAAATTCTTGGACCAGGAGAACGAACCAGTGAACCACCAGCACCACAACCAGTAGCCCCAAAAAGGCGAGCCCCGCCCGGAACATCTCACCGCACCGGACGGGGCTCTAGATCAGCCCAAACCAGGACAGACCATGACGAATGATGCCACGCAGACAGCGGCAGGGACAACCCTTGCCGGAACCAGCCCAAACAAGGGCACTCCGAACCGCCGCCCTACCCCGCAAATGCGCCGGGTTGAACCGGACTTCAGCCCATCTCTGATAGTGCTGAGCTTGCGCCCCGAGGGCTCGAAGTTCAATGGTGACCGTATCGAACGTGCCCAGGAGTCGGGCTTTGACTGGCTCAAAAAAATCCATCTGATCGGCATGTCCGATCCCGACACCGGCGGCGAGATTGCGCGTCATGTCGTCCACGGTGGCCATGAGGCATTCGGCGCGCTGAAGGAAATCCAGATCCACATTAACCCAGAGACGTGCGCATGGGCATGGGGTGCTGGCGATCTCCTTATGGACCGGTTGAAAAGGTACGCGGTACTGATCGGCGCGCAAGTCTGCGACGGCCTGGGCCAGCCACTGTCAATGGAGGACATGACTGCGATCGGCGATCACATCAATGCAGTGATGGCCAGACGGCAGGACGAAGAACGCATGGCCCGCACGGTGACGCTGCCCAATGGTGAAAAGAGGGAGCTTTCTGAGCTCTCATTCGCTTATGTCGTGACCCGTGAGGCAGGATCGAAGAAGAGAACCTACCGCACCGTGCAATTTGACGTTCCCAGCCTTCCCTATTACCAGGGCAGGGAACTAGGAATGCGGATGGCTGGCGAGGTGGTGAAGTTCTATGTGAAGCACCAGACCGCGCCCCTGGACATCCTCGGCATCATGCGCGAGGCAATGAGCCTTGACGGGCTTGACTACGACAAGGCAACCAAGGCCAATGTGGCATCTGGTTTTCTTGAAGTGCTTAGCACCTTGATCCGTGTTGGTGCGACGAACCTGAATCCCAATTGGCTGGATCAAAAAATCAAGCGGCAAGGGGTGCTTCACGAGGAATGGCTGATCGACAACGAAGAGCGGAAGACCGAATTCGTCGCGCGCATGAAGGCCGCTCGCGAAGCCAAGCAAATGAATGGAGGGAAGGCATGAACGCCGCAACTCTCTCTGCGCAGCCAGTTACAGCGGCCAAGGCGTCTCTGCGCACTGGAAATGCTGCGCCGCAAGCCGCGAATCCTATGCAAGAGATTGACCAACTGATCCAGCCGGTGGCACGCCAGATTGCGGTTCTTTTGCGCCCCCTCACCGATGGATGGACGTGGGGAGCTGAATTCCCAGGAAAGTCAG
>NZ_JAOBSQ010000072.1:0-4678 GCF_025246485.1 Acidovorax sp. K2F | reverse complement strand
ACCGCTGCTCGACCCTTTCGACCCTTCAGGGGACCACATATGACCCTCGCCCAACCCTCGGAGGTTTGACCCATGGACCCGATCACCATTGCCATCATCGTGGGCCTTGGCCTTGTGGCTGCGTTTGCCCTGTCGCGCAAGGGCGGTGGCGCCGCTTCGCCCCCTCTGCCTGTCTCCGTCACCCTGGACGGCGACAGCATCCTCTACGGCCCCACGCTGGCCCACAACATTGCAGCCCGCCTGCGCGAGTGGCGCCCGCAGTGGACTGTGGATGACCGGGGCGTGTACGGCCTCAAGCTGTGGCAGCTCATAGCGGGCTACACCGAGCCATTCCCTGGTGCCGGGCCCGAGCTGTTCCCGCGCGGCCCCCAGCCGCCCTATGCGCAAGTGCAGCGCAACACCCGCATCGTCGTGCTGGAGGCCGGTGGTAACGACGCGCTGGAGATGCGCACGGTGGCGGAATACGAAGCCGACCTGCGCGAGGCTATCCGCATCGTGCAAGCCGAAGGCCGCACCGCCGTGCTCACCGGCATCGTGGACTTGCCGGTGGCCGACATCTTCACCCCACCCATCAAGGCGCGCCGGGATGAACTCAACGCGGTAACCCTGCGCGTGGCGGCCGAGCTTGGCCTGCAGCACGCGGGCTGGGGCGAGGACTACCAGGGGCCGCAGGACGTGTTCGACAACGTGCACCGCACGCAGGCCGCATCGGATCGGCTGGCGGCGCTGCTGGTGGCCGCCATTGAGCGGGCCGCATAACAACAAAACACAGAGGGAGCACATGCCAGAACCAACTTCTACATCAGGCATCAGCCTGGCCGCCCTATCCATCGCCCTGCTTGGCCCCATGGCCGGGCCCTATGCCCTGATTGTGTTCGCGGCGCTGGCTGGGGCGCTGTGGCCTCTCAGTGCGGCAGACACCATGACCCGGAGCGCGGGGGCTTGGTTGCTGCTGCGTTGCACCCTCACCGCCGTTGTGCTCACTTCCGCGCTGTCTCTGGTGCTGCAGAACCAGTGGCAGATTCCCGCCAATGAAGCGCTGGCGCCGGTGGCCTTTGCCATTGGCGCCCTTGGCAATGGCTGGCGTCCTGTCTTCGAGGCTGTCGGGTCGGCGCTGCAGGCCGTGCTGGCGCGCGCAGGAGGGCCCAAGCCATGAACACCTTGCTCATCGCTCATGAGGTAGCGTGCCTGCTGCTGTTCTTCACGGTGTTCTGTCGAATGCAGAAGACCAACCGGCGCACGCGCGCCGCCATCCGCCTTTCGTTCTGGGCCCTCGGCACCGTGGCCGCCCTGGGCATGGCTTGGCCTTTGATGGGCTGGCCGCTGCCATGGTTCGGGGTGCTGCTGGCCCTGGCCATCGTGCAGGTGCAATGGGTCACATCCCAATACTGGAATGGGGGCGTCCCCCGCAGTTTCGCCTCTGAAAGAACCTCATGAAGCTCACTGAACACTTCACCCTGGCCGAGCTGACGGCCAGCAGCAAGGCTCGCCAGCTCGGGCTGGACAACACGCCACCGCCCGAGATCGTGCCGCGCCTGGTGCTCACGGCCGAGATGCTGGAGCGCATCCGCAGCACGCTGGGCGTGCCAATCACCGTCACCAGCGGCTACCGTAACCGCCAGGTCAACGAGGCCGTGGGCGGTGTCACCAGCAGCGACCACACCCAAGGCCACGCTGCTGACATCCAGGCGCCGAGCTACGGCACCCCCACGCAGATTGCGCGCTGCCTGGCGCCGCTGGTGTCGGTGCTGGGCATCGGCCAGCTGATCCTGGAGGGCGTGAAGGGCAAGCAGTGGGTGCACGTCAGCACCCGCGTGCCCGACAAGGCCTCCAACCGCGTGATCACCATCACCGACCAGGGCGCCCAGCTGGGCATTCAGGAATTGCCATGATCCCGCTGCCCACGATCACACCCATGATGGTTGTGCTGGCGATCAGCCTTGCAGCCAACGCTGGCTTGGGCTGGGCCTACCTGGGCCAGCGCGATGACACCACCGAGGCCCGCACCGCGCTGCGCGACATGGAGGGGCAGCGTGACGGCGCACGCCAAGCGGCCAGCGCCTGCAGCGACAGCGTGGACGATCTGCGCGAGTTGGCCGACAAGCGAGCCCGCGAGGCTGTGCCCGCCCGTGCTGCTGCCGCCAGCGCCGCCCAGGGGCACAACACGCGCGCCGACGAGATCCTGGCCGCGCCACCGCCGGTGCCGGGTGATGTGTGCGCTAGCGCGCAGGCTCGGGTGGACGAGTGGCTCAAGGGGAGGGCGAAGCCATGAAAACTGCTATTTCTTTGATAGCTGCTTGCGCTTTATCGGCGTGCAGCGCGGGCAGGAATCATGTGGAAATCCAGCGCGTGAACGTCGCCGTGCCCGTGGAGTGCAAAGAGCCCATCCCAGACCGCCCGGTGATGCCTACCGAGGCGCTGCGCCCGGGCGCCGATGTGGACCAGTTCGCCCAGGCTGCGATGGCAGAGATTGAGCGCCGCGAAGGGTACGAAGGGCAGTTGGTGGCCGCTCTGGTCATCTGCACGCGGCCTGTTGCGCAGGGACCGGAAAAGGAGCCGCTGGGGCTGCGCGCAGCGTGGCCGAAGTAGGCCGGCCAGAGCGTCAGACCTTCACGGCCGTTTGCCGACGCGCTCGGAGCTGGGCGCAGGATTCGTATGCGTCCGCTACATCTGACAGGTGCATCTGCATCGGAAGTTCGTTGCCAGGCACGAACACCTTGAACCAGGTGCTCCCCTGATCAACCTCGATGAAGGCAAACCCGGTGATGGGCGCGACTTCAAAGTCGTTATCGGGCACCATCTGGACCATCTGCGGATGGCCTGGCTTCACGCTCTTGATGCGCGCGAGATTCTGTGTGTCCCGGGTGTCGAACACATAGGCCGCCTGGGGCGCAGCAGCCTGTCGTCGTGCCAGATCGTTGAGACGCGTCTGCCAGCCTGGGCCGGAGGCCTTCAGCGCGGCCAGCACATCCGGATCAAACCGGATATTGGTAGGCACCTTCGGGTTCTCCTTCACAGAGCCCTTGGGGCGTCCGCCCTTGGCACGCGCGGCGATGCTCTCGGGTGTGTGCATGGTTCCGACTTTGCCCGCCTTCAGTTCAGCCAGGGACTCACGCAGGCCGGGGATTCCCTGCCCAGCGTCTGCTTCAATGGCCCGCGCCACCTTGTCGGCGTCTAGGCCCTGAAGGTCTTTCAGGGTTTTGATCATCGCTTGATCTCCTTCGGAAGAATGTTGGCCTTGTCGGCCTTCGTGTACACAGCCACCAGCAGGACAATTTCCTCCGCGGTGATATTGAAGTACACCACCCGGGCACCACCGCGCTTGCCTTTGCCCGCCACCGACCAACGCACCTTGCGGGCACCTTCAGCACCGGGGATCACGTCGCCAGCTTCGGGGTTGGCAGCGATGAAGCTGATGAACTCCAGGCGGTCCGCTTCGGTCCACACGTCAGCGACTTGCTTCTGAAAGGTGGGGGTTTCGATGACTGTGAACATAGGTTTATTGTATCTACAAAAAAATATAACAGCAAGCTGCTTTTGTGTAGATACAAAAAATAATTCACTGATCTTTTATCCAGTGATGCACAATCCCGGCATGCCTCCTGATCTGTTCGTCCAAACCGCCTTGGCCATCCTTGGCCCTGCCGCCATCTGGCTGTCGCAGAGTCGCACCGCGCAGTTCCAGCGCTGGGCCTGCATCGTCGGCCTGATCAGCCAGCCCTTCTGGTTCTGGTCCGTGTGGCGCAGCGGCCAATGGGGTGTTGGTGTGGTGGCGGTGGTCTGCGCGCTGGCCTGGCTTAAGGGGCTGTGGGTCCACTGGCTGGCGCCGCGGCCACCGGCGGGGCTCGCCATGCTGACGCTGCCACCCGAGAGCAGGCTGAAATGATCGAGATTGGCGTGGACAAGGGGATCCTGGTCAAGATCCTGGGCCAAGACATCAGCCGAGGCATGGGCCAACTCCCTCAGGCGGGGCCGGATCAGCCTGCGCAGATGCAAGCAGTGATCGAGGTTGCCCACCACGGGCGGGTGCGCATCACCTACCGACTGAACAGAAGCCCTCGGAGGAAGGTTAACCTCTGGTTCTGGACCGCTTTTCACGCGGTGGCCGAACCAATCCAAGAAGACCAGCCTTCAGATGCTCCTGACCCTGCACATCAGCAAGATTGAACCCGGAAACTATCGTGTGATGGTCCTCGATGGAAGGACTGAAATGGACGAGTGGGGCGCCCCGAGTATCGGCGCTGCGATTCGACAGTGCAGCCTGGTGGAGATGCCAGACCTGTCAGGGTTCCACATTTGGTACGAGCATGTGTGCGTGGGCACCACCACGATGAGCAACATGCGGATCGACCCCGAGGGTATCGCGCAACGCCTGATGGCGCTTCACGGTGCGGTGCGGGGGTAAATGGCGCTGGATCGCTTGGATTCAAGGCGGATATTCCCCCTGGTCGCAGCTGACTGTAGGCCCTATCGTGACGGTCCTTATAACTTTGGAGCGTTACATGGAAAACCGAAAATACACCGTTTACGGGGATCTGACTTCTGAAAAGTCGAGTGACAACTACCCGGAGAAGTCATTGTGCGATGACTGCGTTGGTGGGTATGAAGTGGTTAGCGACAACGGCCCGACGGGAGATGTTTGCGAGGACTGCGGCGGGCCGGAAGAATAGTCGATCGC
>NZ_JAOBSQ010000071.1:2500-5605 GCF_025246485.1 Acidovorax sp. K2F | reverse complement strand
GCTGTAAGAGCCTGACGATGACCTACTTTCACACGGGAACCCGCACTATCATCGGCGCAAAGTCGTTTCACTGTCCTGTTCGGGATGGGAAGGAGTGGGACCAACTTGCTATGGTCATCAGGCATAACTTGGTGCTGGGCAGTTTTTGTGAACTGCCTGGCGAATTCATAGAGTCTGGAATCAGATTTTGTGTATTTGACTGCGTCTAACTTGGCATAACAGACTTTGAGCTTCACGCGGTGAGCGTGTTGGCTATCAAAGTTATAGGGTCAAGCCGCACGAGCAATTAGTATCAGTTAGCTTAACGCATTACTGCGCTTCCACACCTGACCTATCAACGTCCTGGTCTTGAACGACTCTTTAGGGGGCTCAAGGCCCCGGCAGATCTCATCTTGAAACGAGTTTCCCGCTTAGATGCTTTCAGCGGTTATCTCTTCCACACTTAGCTACTCGGCAATGCCACTGGCGTGACAACCGATACACCAGAGGTGTGTCCACTCCGGTCCTCTCGTACTAGGAGCAGGCTTCCTCAAATCTGCAGCGCCCACGGAAGATAGGGACCAAACTGTCTCACGACGTTTTAAACCCAGCTCACGTACCTCTTTAAATGGCGAACAGCCATACCCTTGGGACCGGCTACAGCCCCAGGATGAGATGAGCCGACATCGAGGTGCCAAACACCGCCGTCGATATGAACTCTTGGGCGGTATCAGCCTGTTATCCCCAGAGTACCTTTTATCCGTTGAGCGATGGCCCTTCCATACAGAACCACCGGATCACTATGTCCTGCTTTCGCATCTGCTCGACTTGTCAGTCTCGCAGTTAAGCACGCTTATGCCATTGCACTATCGTCACGATGTCCGACCGTAACTAGCGTACCTTCGAACTCCTCCGTTACGCTTTGGGAGGAGACCGCCCCAGTCAAACTGCCTACCATGCACTGTCCCCGATCCAGATAATGGACCTAGGTTAGAACCTCAAACACACCAGGGTGGTATTTCAACGTTGGCTCCATGAGAACTAGCGTCCTCACTTCAAAGCCTCCCACCTATCCTACACAGATCTGTTCAAAGTCCAATACAAAGCTACAGTAAAGGTTCATGGGGTCTTTCCGTCTTTCCGCGGGGAGATTGCATCATCACAAACATTTCAACTTCGCTGAGTCTCAGGAGGAGACAGTGTGGCCATCGTTACGCCATTCGTGCAGGTCGGAACTTACCCGACAAGGAATTTCGCTACCTTAGGACCGTTATAGTTACGGCCGCCGTTTACTGGGACTTCAATCAAGAGCTTGCACCCCATCATTTAATCTTCCAGCACCGGGCAGGCGTCACACCCTATACGTCCACTTTCGTGTTTGCAGAGTGCTGTGTTTTTATTAAACAGTCGCAGCCACCGATTTTTTGCAACCCCGTTGGGCTCCCTCTGTACGAGTTCACCTACTTGGGGCATACCTTCTCCCGAAGTTACGGTATCAATTTGCCGAGTTCCTTCTCCTGAGTTCTCTCAAGCGCCTTAGAATACTCATCTCGCGCACCAGTGTCGGTTTGCGGTACGGTCGTCAATAGCTGAAGCTTAGTGGCTTTTCCTGGAAGCAGGGTATCACTCACTTCGTCTGCAAGCAGACTCGTTATCACCCCTCATCTAAACCCGGCGGATTTGCCTACCGAGCACGACTACAGGCTTGAACCAACATATCCAACAGTTGGCTGAGCTAACCTTCTCCGTCCCCACATCGCACTATTGATCGGTACAGGAATATTGACCTGTTTCCCATCAGCTACGCATCTCTGCCTCGCCTTAGGGGCCGACTCACTCTACGCCGATGAACGTTGCGTAGAAAACCTTGCGCTTACGGCGAGGGGGCTTTTCACCCCCTTTAACGCTACTCATGTCAGCATTCGCACTTCTGATACCTCCAGCATCCGTTACCAGACACCTTCACAGGCCTACAGAACGCTCTCCTACCACTTGCAATAAATTGCAAATCCGCAGCTTCGGTAACTGGCTTAGCCCCGTTACATCTTCCGCGCAGGACGACTCGATCAGTGAGCTATTACGCTTTCTTTAAATGATGGCTGCTTCTAAGCCAACATCCTGACTGTTTTAGCCTTCCCACTTCGTTTCCCACTTAGCCAATTTTAGGGACCTTAGCTGGCGGTCTGGGTTGTTTCCCTCTTGAGTCCGGACGTTAGCACCCGGTGCTCTGTCTCCCAAGCTGTACTCTGCGGTATTCGGAGTTTGCATAGGTTTGGTAAGTCGCCATGACCCCCTAGCCTAAACAGTGCTCTACCCCCGCAGGTAATACTTGAGGCACTACCTAAATAGTTTTCGGAGAGAACCAGCTATTTCCAAGTTTGTTTAGCCTTTCACCCCTATCCACAGCTCATCCCCTAGTTTTGCAACACTAGTGGGTTCGGACCTCCAGTACCTGTTACGGCACCTTCATCCTGGCCATGGATAGATCACTTGGTTTCGGGTCTACACCCAGCGACTGATTCGCCCTATTCGGACTCGATTTCTCTACGGCTTCCCTATTCGGTTAACCTTGCCACTGAATGTAAGTCGCTGACCCATTATACAAAAGGTACGCAGTCACCCTTGCGGGCTCCTACTTTTTGTAAGCATGCGGTTTCAGGATCTATTTCACTCCCCTCCCGGGGTTCTTTTCGCCTTTCCCTCACGGTACTGGTTCACTATCGGTCGATTACGAGTATTTAGCCTTGGAGGATGGTCCCCCCATATTCAGACAGGATTTCTCGTGTCCCGCCCTACTTTTCTCTAACTTAGTACCACACGTCTGTTTTCGCATACAGGGCTATCACCTGCTATGGCCGGGCTTTCCATCCCGTTTTGCTAACAGTCGTGCTATCACTAGAAGGCTCTTCCGATTTCGCTCGCCACTACTTTCGGAATCTCGGTTGATGTCTTTTCCTCGAGCTACTGAGATGTTTCAGTTCACCCGGTTCGCCTCGCATACCTATGTATTCAGTATGCGATACCTCTTGCGAGGTGGGTTTCCCCATTCAGAAATCTCCGGATCAAAGCTTATTTGCCAGCTCCCCGAAGCTTATCGCAGGCTATCACGTCTTTCGTCGCCTGTAA
>NZ_JAOBSQ010000070.1:0-6789 GCF_025246485.1 Acidovorax sp. K2F | reverse complement strand
CACAATTCCGTCAGAAATCCTTTGTGAGGATTTGAGCCTTTGTCTGCTCCGCAACGGCTTGACTCATCGAGGGGAACTGGAGCGATATCCGAACTTTGCCTAGATTGGCTGCAACCTGCGTGTCGCCTAGAGCGCGGCTGAAGAACGTAAAGATGGCTTGCTGCCCGCTGTCATGCACCATGAAGACAAGCAGCAGGTTCGTCGCAGAACTTCCATGCTTTTGCATCCAAGCAATGAAACCTTCGCGGAATTGCTCGAAGTCTTCCTCAGGACCGACGGCGCTCGTCCATGTGACTACTGTTGAGAGCATGTGCTCCTTGCGGAAGAGTCCCGCCCGCTTCGATCCATTAAGGAACTTGATCACTGAATCTCCGTTGACTTTTTGGACGACCGCTCATGGCCGATTGCGACAGGTGACTGAGCATACCTTCTACGAGTGTTGAGGCTGCTGGACAGGCCGGTCATCATCACCAGAATGCGCACACCTCAACATCGAGCTAAAGGTAATGATGCTCATGGCATCTAATGCCGCCAGTGCCGCTGCTTTGTGCGGTCTGCTCAAGGCCCAGCAGGCGGGCGGGCCTTGCTGGGTTTAGATCCAAATTGGGCGCTACTGCTTGATAGCGTGTAGGCGGAATTACCTTGGCATATCAAACAATTTTTGCCTCTGCAATTTTTGCAAAAATTCTTAAAAAATGATCGGCATCGAATCTAAAAAATAGATGATCCTCTGTCGTAGATAAAAATTCACTCAGAAGCCAGTCGTAATCCACATCATCCGGATTTTTGTATCCAATTTCCGAGATAAATAAATTCCTGCCATTTGCGGGGAGAACATCCGACTCAAGAAAACACACCCCAAAAAAAACAATTTCAACATCCTGCCCCCCAACGGAATCAGGCAGCCTTTGAAAACGGATGTGAAAATTACCCCCATTATTCCAGAGGTCGGCTATTTTATAATCATTATGCAGGTCAAAATATCCCGCTTCAAAAGATAGTCCTACTGCTTCCACTATCTCGAAATTTCTGATCATTGGCGTCTCTCTAAGTATCGTCTTGCACTACGAATATCGCTCTGGGTGGCAGGCCGAAGTTCCGATTGTCTCTCGGTAGTGTTATACACGGGTTGCAAGTGCGGAGGAGCACGCCAATTTCGGGCTGACTCTTTGGTATGAGGTGTAGGAATGCCATTATGCGACCGACCGATTAAGTCAATTTGCAACTGAAATTCTTCGCTTCGAAGGGTAACTCTACTTCTGCCCCCATTGAGCGGAACGAGCGATGCCGCTTGCTCTTCAATAGAGATCGATCTATTTGAGCAGACTGAACTTTGCTGGAGTCTTTGAAGCAAGCCTTGTAGCTGCCCAATATTTGCGACCGTGTACCCCTGTCCCGGGAGAGATATATAACTGTATTGATAGTTCGGCTGGTACTGCAGAATCTGATTGGTGAGGCGAGCTCCTTGAAAATTGAGCTGCACCTGCCCCCAGCTAGGAGCCGTCGGTGCCGCAGCCCGTCTAGTTAAGCCTTCGTCATCTGCGAAGTTCAGCGGGTCCGCATCCACATACCCAAACCGATTCCACCCCCCATCCAGCCCAATCGGATCACTCTGGATGTAACGCCCGCTGGCGGGGTCGTAGTACCGATTCAGGTTGTAGTTCAGTCCCGTCTCTTCATCCCACTGCTGCCCTGGGTAGCGCAGGTTGAAGCTCACTGCCTCGCTATAGACCTTGCCGTTGTCTATGCCGTTGATGGCATAGCCCTTGGCGCCCAGCGTGGGAGGCACCTCGCCAAATCCCGTAATCAACCACTGCCAGGCCACCTGACCTTGGGTGTTGGTCAGCCGCCTTGGCGTGTTCAGGTGGTCACTTTCGATGGCATATAGCCGCCCGTTGATTTGCGCTGCGACTGGCATGGGTCCACCGGCGGTCGGCAGATAAATGACCTCTGTGCTGTCCATCTCGCCAGCAGGCGCCGCGCTGGTGGCGCTCCTGCGGTTGCCGTACTGACCCAGCACAGTGGAGCCAATGCCGTCATCCGCATAGACGGCATGCTCGGTCAGGGGTGTTGTGGTGGACAGGCGGGCATCGCTCTTGGATAAGCGCTGCGCCAGTGCGTTGTAGACATAGTTGATGGCTTGCTGGGAATTGGCATCTGCATTCAGGCTGACCTTGGCTATGCGGCCTTGGGCAGTCTGGTGCAGATAGTTGTCGCCTTTCTTGGTCAGGGCACCACTGGCATCCAACTGATAACTGACCGTGCTGTTCTGGCTGGTGGTGCTATCCGCGGGCTTGAAGGCCTGCGTGTAGCCGCTCATTCGGTTGGTGCCGCTGGTGATTTGCACATTGCGCTGCAGCGTGGCCGTGCCAGCAGGAGTGGTGGTGCTGTAGAAGGCCTGCGTGCGGTTGCCGTTGGCGTCATAGGCATAGCCCATGCTGTTGGGTCCGATCACGTCACTCAGACTCCAGCCACTGGGTAGCACCTGACCGGGCGGGGCACTGTGTGCGCTTGCCGTGAGGCGGCCTGCACTGTTGTAGGTGTACGCACTGGACAGCCCCACCTGTTGGGCCACCGTGCTGCTGGCAGTGGGCAGCATGTGCTGCTGGGTGATTTGACTGATGCGGCCGGCACCGTCCCAAATGAGTTGAAGCAGCTTGCTGCTCGCCAGTTGGCCGGCTGCTGTGTAGGTGCGTTGCTCTGTCAGCGGCTGCGCATTTGCAGGAGGCGGTGCAGTGAAGCCACTCCATTGCCAACCTGTGGGCTGACCCAGGGGATTCCACGTGATGCCGGTAACCAGTGGCTGGCCGTTCCAATGCAGTGCTGTGAGTTGCCCGGTGCTGTTGTACACGTGGGCTAGGGATTTGCCGCTACCGTAGGTAATGGTGTCAAGCAACCCAGCGCCTGCACTGCCTGCGGGGTGGTAGCTGTAGGAAATGCTGCGCGTGTTGCCACCTGCAAGCGTTTGAGTCTTGCGGGTGATACGCCCCAGAATGTCGCGCTGGTAAGTGGTCGTGACCCCCGAGTCCTGCACTTCAGACAGGTAGCCGACGCTTGCCTGTGGTGCGCCTGGTGCGTTGTAGGTGACGCCTGGCAGGTCGTAACGCAGCGTGGTGCTGGTGTTGTCTGCGTATTGCAGCAACGTGGGGCGTCCCAAAGCATCACGCGTGATGGTGGTGGCGCGCCCCAGCGCGTCGGTCACTTGCTTGGGCAGACCAAGCGTGTCGTAGGTAGCCTTTTGAGTGCCACTGTCCGACGATGTTTCTTGGGTCGCATTGCCACGGGCATCACGCACAAACGTGGTCGGAATGCCCTTGAAGTCCGTTGTACTGAGGAGATTGTTGACTACATCGTACCTAGCATCAACGCCAGCCCCTGAAGGTTGATAAACAGCAGAGAGCCTTCGCTTCTCGTCGCGCCTCGAACTGTAGACTTCGTTGAGCGCATTCGTGACCTTCACGAGGTCTACGTTGGTGTCGTACTCGAACGTTTTTGGCTGCGAGCCTCCGAGGTTCTCTCCGGATACGCGGTTCAGGACGTTGATCGAACGAGACAGCGTCCATACGGTCTGCCCTGCCACATCTAAGACCTGTTCATTCAGGCGATTGCCCATGGCATCAAGTGAATAGGCGCCCTTGCTGCCGCGGTTATCTGACCACCCTGTCAGGCGATGGGCCGGGTCATAGGTGTAGCTGAGCACGTAACCATCATGCGAACTGATTGAAGCGATCAGTCCTGTGGGGTGATACGTGAACAACTGGGTCAGCCCATCGGTCACGGTGCTGCGCAGTCTTCCACGGGTGTCATAAGTGAACTGGGTGACAGCACCTGAAGGGCTGGTCTGAGTCAAGACACGTCCGCTTGCGTCGTGGGTGAACAATGTCTGCTGGCCATTCGGTGCGATGACCTTGGACAAATTGCCCACTGCGTCGTAGGCATATTGGGTCACTGCGCCATTGGCTTCGGTTGAAGTTGCCAGCAACCCTGTTGGGAAGTACGTCCAACTGCGTGTCGTCACGACCCCTGAAGTTTTGTCAGTGACAGATTCAGAAGTGCGATTGCCATTTGCGTCGTAGGAATAGACGGTGGATCGCTTGACCTCATTGAGCGAGACGGGAACCCTGAAGTTGGAGTGCCAGACATATCCCGCCATTTCGACATTGGATGAATAGGCGCCTTCTGAGATCTGAATAGGAAGACGTCGCGTCTCATCCCACTGGTAGTAGGTCGGCCAGTAGCGGTACCAATAGTCGAAGTACCGTGTTTCATTCACCAGCCCCGCTGCAGAGAACCCCCGGATGAATATGGCATCGTCCATTTCCGCGCTTGGCGTCGACATGTAGTCAACGCCTGCACGAGAATTGGAGAAGAAGTGTGTGCGATAGGACCGGACGGTTCCGAGCGGGTCCGTGACCTTGAACCCTCGCGTGGTACTGCGGCCTTCATACGCGACGGTAAATTTATATGCGGCGCCTGCTAGTTCTGTGGAGACAGCGCGTCCAGTGCTGTCATAGCCATACGTCGAATACCGTGTCCCCAGTTCGTCGAGGATGCCCGTGAGTGCCAGGGGAAATCTGCTGTCCTCATACACGTAGCCGCGCTGCGATCCGTCGGGGTAAAGCACTTTGCTCAGTGCCGTGCCGTATTGATACTGCACATCGGTGTTGTCTGGTGTGCGCACTCGTGTAAGCCGGCCCGCTGCGTCGTAGAAGAAGCTCAGTGACCTTCCAAACTGATTCGTCACCTTTTGCAGATTTCCGTCCGGCGAATAGGCGTAGGACATGGTCCAGCCATTGGGCTCTCTCCGCTTGATCAGGCGTCCCAGCGTATTGAACTCCCACTGCACATCCGTTTCCTTGTGCGTGTAGAGGTATGACAGGACTTCTTGAGTAAGACCATTCAACTTCGTGGTCAGTTGCGCCCCCGACTCGGTGGTCTTCCAGTCAGTGGAGTTATCCAGCGGCGATGTTTTGGTGCGGTAAAAAACATGGACATCACCGTTCTCCAGCGCTACGAGCGCACGAGCGTTTTTGTTCGCCCTCGGTTCACTGAACTTGATAGCAGCGTGAAAGCTATGAACCCAACTCTTACCCAATGGTGAGCCTTCGACTTCCGAAAGAAGCGGCCAGTCCGCCTTGGTCACCCATGACGATCTATGGACACGCTGCAGGGTCAGCGGATGTGCCCCCTGATCTACATAGTCGGTTTCACGTTGGAATTTTTCAGCGGTGGCTGTAATGATGGGGTTGCCCACCGTCGCTCCATCCTGTGGGGGCGAGGCCGGCGTTTCGTCGGTAGGACATGACTCACAGAGCTTTGGGGGAATGGACAGACCTCTTCTGCACTCGTAGCCGTCGGCCACGTCATACCGAGTCCATCCTTCGTCGCAGCCGAGTTCGCGGGTTCGCAGTGCAAGCACACCGATCGACTGTTCAGGAACGGCTGCGGTTGCGCTACACGCAGGGGGCTGAGGTTGACCAGCTGGCGCCGTAGGCGTGTAGGTTCGAGAACCTCTCATCACGGCAAAGGCACGAGTGGAGATCCCGTTCTTCGACTGCGACTCGACGTTCCAACAGAGATTGGAACTGTAGTTTTGGCCGGGGGCGCTCCACTGCGGCGGCTCGATATTTGCGGGACATTCTCCGCCATACCAACATGCAGCTTTCTGAGATACCGCCGCATCTGAACCTGTAGGCTCTGTCCAGCCGCATGCAACTGCCGCATTCATCAAAGGCATGAACGCGCCAGCCTCAAAACATAAGCTCCGAGCTTCGCTCACGATCTTGGGATCGGAGCACTCGTCAGCCCCTCCGTTTTCAACACACGCACCACTTTGTGCATGGGTTGAATGGACTGGCATGGCGCAAACGAGGGCCAATGCCAGCAACCTCACTGTCACGGAGGCCACTCTTAATGATTTGCTAGCGCGCAGCATCACGCTGGCGAAGTTCCACTCAGGCACTTGCATGCTTCCCCTCCCAAACGATTCTTAATGTTACATCTCCACATTGAGCTAGAGATGGTTTCCAGCTTGATGCCGGTTGTCTCATGAAACTAGCATGGTTGGGCTTGTGTCAGGAAACAAAACGTATCGCTCTCCGGGTCGGGGGTTTCGCAGTCGCGCCCCATCACCTTACCGTCACGCGGAATCCGGCCAGAAGCAGCCCTTAGATGAATAACTCCGTGTCTGACCGAAAACTTGAACAGGGACTTTGGGGTGTCTCCTGGAACGCCGCCCAGGAGGACCTAGAACTAGCCCACCCCGGTGGTAAGTGGAATCGACGGACGGACGCCGGCACTGCTTATCTCGAATACAGCGTGAAGAGTCAGGGGATGCTTTTCGGCGCTAAGTTGGTCGGACATCTACCCTTGAAGTTCGTCTTCGATGTAGATGGAAACCAGCCGCTGAAATCACTGTCCTGCTGGCTTCGAGTGCCGTTGGGCGGGGTGCCCAGTACCGTAGAAAGAATCGAGGCTGCCTGTGGGCCATTTCTCGTGTCCAACATTCGAAGCGGGGAGTACTGGACGCAATTCTTGCATCCGGGCTTTGTCGTTTTGTTGCAGTCGAGGACACCGTTGGGCAACAACATGATCGCCTCTATTTGACGGCGAGCTATCACCGGAACGAACCAATGGCGTAGTTGGCGTGGTTCAGCTGTTGAGCGTCTGCTTTGGCGACGAGCGTAAGGCGGCTTTGGGCGCCGAATTCTGCCGTAGAAGAGCGCCAGAACAGGAGGCTGGCGACCGGTCATCGGTGTCGGCTGAGTGGATACATGGAAATGGACTTAG
>NZ_JAOBSQ010000007.1:0-152473 GCF_025246485.1 Acidovorax sp. K2F | reverse complement strand
TTAGCGTCGCGGCATGAGCACCACCACCCTTCTCGTGCGCCAGGACCAGCTGGCCACCACCCGCCTGTTGACCACCGACGACACCCCGCTGGCCGAGGGCCAGGTCCGCGTGCGGGTCGAGTCCTTTGCCCTCACGGCCAACAACATCACCTATGCCGCGCTGGGCGACATGCTGAACTACTGGCAGTTCTTCCCCACCGGCGAGGCCGGCTGGGGCATCGTGCCCGTGTGGGGCTTTGGCACCGTGGTGCAGTCGCTGCACCCGGCCGTGGCGGTGGGCGAGCGGCTGTATGGCTACTGGCCCATGGCCAGCCAGGCCGTGCTGTCGCCCCAGCGTGTCAACCCCACGGGCTTCAGCGACGGCGCCCCGCACCGCGCGGGCCTGCATGCGGTCTACAACCACTACCTGCGCACCAGCACCGACGGGCTGTACCGCGCCGACAACGAGGACGTGCAGGCGCTGCTGCGGCCGCTGTTCATCACCTCGTGGCTCATCGACGACTTTCTGGCCGACCAGCAGTTCTTTGGCGCCAAGCGCATGCTGCTGTCCAGCGCGTCGAGCAAAACGGCCTACGGCACCGCCTTCCAGCTTGCACAGCGCGACGGCATCGAGGTCATTGGCCTCACGTCGCCCGGCAATGTGGCGTTTTGCGAAAGCCTGGGCTGCTACAGCCGCGTGGTCACCTACGACGCACTGGACCAGATCGACGGCGCCACACCCAGCGTCTACATCGACTTTGCGGGCAGCGTGGGCCTGCGCCAGCGCATCCACGCCCACTTCACGGGCCTGGCCTACAGCTGCTCGGTGGGCGCCAGCCACGTGCAGGACCTGGGTGGCGCAGGCCAGTTGGCCGGCCCGCGCCCGGTGATGTTCTTTGCGCCCGCCCAGGTCAAGAAGCGCCACGCCGACTGGGGCGCCCAGGGCCTGAACGACCGCCTGGTGGCGGCCTGGAACCAGTTCAGCGCCGCCGTGTCGGCAGGGCCACAGCCCTGGCTGGTAGTGCAGCGCCATGCGGGCCCCCAGGCCACGCAAACCCTGTTTGCGAGCGTCCTGGCGGGCAGCGGCGACCCGCGCGCGGGGCATATCGCGACGATGCTGCCCGCTTAAAGCCCGCAACCCGGCGGCCAAGGGCATGGCGGCGACAATGGGGCATGACCCCATTGCCCCCCGATACCGCTACCAACCCCGCCAACGACCAGCACCCCTACGCCCGCCTCACCCCCGACCAGGTGCTGGACGCACTGGCTGGCGTGGGCCTGTACGGCGATGGCCGCCTCATGGCCCTGTCGTCGTACGAAAACCGGGTGTACCAGGTCACGCTGGAAGACGGCGAGCGCGTGGTGGCCAAGTTCTACCGCCCAGGCCGCTGGAGCGAGGCGCAGATCCTCGAAGAACACGCCTTTGCCGCCGAGCTGATGGCCGCCGAGGTGCCCGCCGTGGGCCCGCTGGTGCTGAACGGCACCACCCTGCACCAGCACGATGGCTTTGCGTTCTCCGTCAGCCCCTGGCGCGGCGGGCGCCAGCCCGAGCTGGACGACTTTGAAGTGCTGGAATGGATCGGCCGCTTTCTGGCCCGCATCCACACCGTGGGCGCCGCCCAGCCCTTTGCACACCGGCCCACGCTGGACCTGGCCACCTTCGGCACGGCATCGCGCGACTGGCTGCTGATGAACGAGATCATTCCGCTCGACATGCAAGCCGCCTGGAAGGCACAGTGCGACAAAGCTCTTGATTTGATAGCCGCCAGCGCATATTCCACTAGCGCTACAGGCCAATTTGGCTTGAACAATGCCACCATGATCCGCCTGCACGGCGACTGCCACCCCGGCAACATCCTCTGGACCCCGCTGGATGAATGGGGCCGCGGCGGCCCGCACTTTGTGGACCTGGACGACGCGCGCATGGGTCCGGCCGTGCAGGATCTGTGGATGCTGCTGTCGGGAGACCGGCGCCAGCGCACCCACCAGCTCGGCGCCCTGATCGACGGCTACGAGCAGTTCCGCAGCTTCGACCGCCGCGAGCTGGCACTCATCGAACCGCTGCGCACCTTACGCCTGATCCACTACAGCGCCTGGCTCGCACGCCGCTGGCAAGACCCGATCTTCCCGGCCAACTTCCCCTGGTTTGGCAGCAGCGACTACTGGCGCGGGCAGGTGGACATGCTGATCGAGCAGATCGAGGCGATGGAGGAAGAACCGCTGGTGGCCTGACAAGGCGGACCGGGCGCGGACAGGCCCCACCAGCGCAGGCCAGGCCATTGCAAACGATTGTCAACCCCTGCGCACAGCTGCCCGATGTGGGGCACCATCAAGGCACCTCTTCCCCAAAGAGGTGTTTCTTTGATTTCACGGCCCCCGGCCCAGAGCCCACCAACATGCGCATCGCAGTCCTTGACGACGACCTTCTCCTGCTGGAGCAGATCAAGGGCACCCTGGAATGCCACCACCATGTGTGCCACACCTACGCCGACGGCACCAGTCTGCTGAAGGCCCTGCGGCACGACACCTTCGACCTGCTGATCGTCGACTGGCACCTGCCGGACATGGAGGGCACCGAGGTCGTACAGACCGTGCGCGACATGAGCGGCATGCAGTTGCCCATCCTGTTCATCACCCGCCGCAACGATGAACGCGACGTGGTCGAAGCGCTCTCGCGCGGTGCCGACGATTTCATGAGCAAGCCCCTGCGCATGGGCGAACTCGTGGCCCGCATCACAGCGCTGCTGCGCCGCGCCTACCCCGAAAGCATGGGCGCCCGCATGACCTTCGGCGCCTACTGTTTTGACGCCGACAAGCGCTCTCTGAGCGTGCACGGCCAGCCCATCGAACTCAAGCACCGCGAGTACGAACTGGCCCTGTTCATGTTCCGTAACGCCGGGCGCCTGCTGTCCCGCACCCACCTGCGCGAAGCCGTCTGGGGCGACAGCGCCGAAACCCCCTCGCGCTCGCTCGACACCCACATGTCACGCCTGCGCACGAAGCTGGAGCTGACCGAGAACAACGGCTACACGATCTCAGCGATTTATGGGATGGGGTACCGGCTGGATCCTGTGGGCGCACCAGCCCTCCACCGCGCCCCTGGGCAGCAACGCGCCGCGACCACCGAAACACTGTCAGGGTAGTGGCCGGCAGTGCCCGTCGGCCAGGCTCAAGGCGAGGACGCGGCAGACGGCAGCGACCCGCGCCAGCTGCGGATCAGCACATCATTCACAAATTTGCGGTCCATCCACAGCCACAGCAGGATAGGCACCAGCGTAGGCAGCACCAGAGAGCCCAGCTGGTAGCCATACACAATGGCCTCCATTTGCCACTGGGACACCCTGAGCAGACGGATGTCTGCCTGGGCGGCCAACACCATTTGCATCAGGGCGCTCATCGTCAGACTGAATGCCTGGAACGGTAGCAGCAGGACATACCCTGCAGCCACACGGCCCAGGCGCCCCCTGCCTCGGGCCGCCAGCAGCAGCGCAATGAAGATCGGCAGCCCGTAGGCATAGCGTGCTGTGCTGACATCGATGGTGATCTCCCCGCGTCGCCCGCCCGCGTCGGGAACAGGCACGGAGATCGCGGTATCCACCTCCATGGTGCCCGGCGACAGATGCACCTGCCGCACCCACATCGGCGCACTCTGCTCCAGCGCCATGTGCGAAAGCGCCCCCACGGGGTAGGAAGTCCATGCGGACACCTGCGACCATACAGTCGTCAGGGCCACGATCCACCCGAAGGCAGATAGCATGAAGATCGTCAAGGGAGATAGTCGGCGCATGGGCAGTCCGTTCCTTCGCTTTCGGCTCATCGCACGGGCGGCGACAGGTCCAGAGACGCGCTCACCAGCGGGTCGGCAGGCTTTGGAGAGACTGCGGAGTACGCCGGGGGCGCAGGTGGATCTTCAGGCGGCGATGGAGGCCCGGACGCTTCCTGCGACTTGCTGCCTGCGCGCACCCAGAGCAGCCAGACAACCAGCACGTCCAGCATGATGAGTGCCTGCCACAGGTACTCGTGCGCAAAGTTGAACACTTGCGTGTTCCACTGCCCGAGGTAGAAAAGACTGATCACCCGCACCACGTTGAGCCCTTGCACCGCCAGAAAGCCGACCAAAAGGCCCACCAGCTTGTGGCGCCAGGACGAGGGGAACGCCATCACGGCAGCAAACAGCACGATGCAGGCTTCGATGCCGTTGCATCCGGGCTCGATCGAAACACCAAAGCCGGTCGCGGTGTTCCAAAGCACCTTGCCCGCCGCCGCAGCGGTTTCATCAAACAGCATGACCAACGCCACGCAGGCGCGCGCCAGCAACTCCGTCCACGGAAGAACCACATGCTGCTGTACCACGCCCAGCATGTTGATGCCAAAAAGGGAAAGCTGAAGCAGTACAAAGGTCAGAAAAAAACGCAGCATGGAAATCTTGGACAACAAAGCTGCCTGCAAAGATTCAGGCGAAGCTTCCATTATCGACAAACAAAAAAGCGGCCAGCACGCCTTGGTGCGTGCTGGCCAACACCAGCCTGAGCGTTTGGCAGGTGTGAGAAGCGCCGAGGGGGACTACTGCGAAGCGGTCAGCGACGACGCCCCCGTGCCGCCTGCCCCCAAGCCATCAGGCCCAGCAGGGTGGACAGGATGATCAGCCCCCACTCCGACAAGGTTGGAATGCTGCTGGTCCCGCTGGGCGGCACCGACACCGTGGTGGTGGTGGTGCTGGAGTTGTTGCCGGGATTGGTGTCACCCGGCGCATCCAGCGTGGCTGTGTTGACCAGCGGACGTGCGCCGGTATAGGGCGATGCCAGCGCTGTCACCAGCGTGAAGGTCCGCGAAGCCCCCACTGCCAGGGGCCCGATCGCGCACCGCACTGTGCCTGCCGCATTCACGCAGCCAACGGCCGAGACAAAGCTCACCCCCGCAGGCAGCACATCCACCACTTGTGCGCCATCGCTGGCCAGAGGGCCGTTGTTGGTGACCGTCAGTGTGTAGTTGAGCGATGCGCCAGGCGCCAAAGGCCCCACAGGTGCTGACTTGACCAGGGCCAGATCGGTCGCCACGGTAAAGCGGCGCGCAGTGGTGTCATGCGTGACCACGTTGTTGGCCAGGGTGGTTTCCGTCTCGTCCACGGTCACGCTGACCCGGTTGAAGGCCGTGCCGCTGGTGGCACCCGCCACCGTGAGCGTCTCCGCACGCATGGCATAGGTCACCGTTGCCGTCTGGCCACTGTTAAGGCCTGGGAAAACGCAGCGCAGCGTGCCACTGGTAGCGCCCACGGTCGGCTCGGTACACACGCCCCCCGCATTCACGGTCAACGCACCTTGGTAGCTGAACGTCGCGGTCGGCGCCGAGCCTGGGGCCGGGAAGATGTCCGTCATCACCACGTTGGTCCCATAGGAAGGTCCGCTGTTGTTGATGGTGATGGTGTATGTGGTCGGTTGCCCCAGGTCCACCGGGTCGGCGCTGTCCACCTTGTTCACCAGGATATCGAGCTGTGCGGCCGTGACGGGTGTCGTGGTCGTTGCGCTGTTGTTGCTCGTGTTGGACTCGGCAGTGGCAGTGGTTGCAGCAATGCTGTTGACGACGTTGCTGCCCGCAGCGTTGCCCAGGGGCCGCATGCGATAGGTGGCCGTCTGCTGCGAGCCCGCCGTGATGCTCGTCCAGGTGCAGGTGAGGGTTCCTCCGACGGTGCCCGCCGTGATCGGCGAGCAGGATCCACCGCCGCTGACGGTGACCAGCTCGATGAAGGCGGCGTTGGAGGGCAAGGTGTCCACCATCTGCACCGTTTGCGCGGTGGACGGCCCGGTGTTTCCGATCGTCGCCACGAAGGTGATCGGTGCTCCGGCAGCCACGGAGGCGGGGGTCGCGGTCTTGGCAGCCGTGACATCCACCAGGGCCGTGACCTGGCTGGTCACGCTGCCGCTGTTGTTGGATTGATCAGGATCGCCCACATCGGTGGACCGCACGGTGGCCGTGTTCGTGCGATTTCCGGTAGCTGCGATATTGGGGCGTACCACCAGGGTCACCGTCGCTTGTGCACCTGCTGCCAGGGTGCCCAGAGAACAGCTCAGGTTCTGCGAAGTCCCGTTGGTCACCCCGTTGGGCGTGCAAGAGCCCTGCGAGGCTGTAGCCGACTGAAAGCCCCCCGTATTGACCAGGCTGGCCAACGTGTCCGACACCACCACATTGGTGGCCGTTGCAGGGCCCAGGTTCTCCACGGTGATGACATAGGTCAGGTTCTCGCCGGCCACCACGGTGGCGGGCGACGCCGTTTTAGACACCACCCGCAGATCGGCCTGCGTTGCGGTCGATGTGACGCCGACCCCCGCACAGTTGTTGGCGGCATTGCTGTCCACCCGTACGCCTGCCCCCAGGGCCACGCAGGCGTTGTTGGTGGCCGTACCGGTGCCGGTCAGCATGGCAGAGACGGTGACCACAGGCGCGTCGGTGTTGGCCGACAACGCAGTGGAACGAGAGCAGTTCCATGCACCAGGCCCTGCAAACGGCAAAGCATCGCAGGTCCATCCGGTCGCGCTGACGAGGGTGTTGAGGGTGACCCCCGCCGGAACCTGGTCTGTGATGGTGATGGTCTGGCCCGCCGGGATGGCCAAGGGGCCGGTGTTGCGTGCTGTCAGTGTGTAGTTGAATGGCTGGTTGGGCACCACCGGGTTGATGCTCGCCGTTTTGGTCAACCGCATGTCTGCGTCGTTGCTGGACGTGACATTGGCCGTGGCGCTGTTGTTGCCAGGCACAGGGTCGGGCAGCGCGGTGCTGACACCCGCCGTGTTGCTCAACACCCCGGTGTTATCCGCCGTGGCTGTCACGGTAATCGCGGGCATGTTGCTGAAGTTGGCGCCCGTGTACTCTGACCGGGTGCAGGTGATGGTGGCATCACATGTCCATCCGGAGCCCGTCGCAGAAACAAAGGTCAACCCCGCCCCCAAGGTGTCGGTCACCGTGACGACCTGCCCCACCAGCGACATGCCGCCATTGAGGCGGGGCGTCAGGGTGTACACCACGTTGGCACCCTGCGCCACGTTGGAACTGGCAGCCGTCTTGGTGACCGACACATCCGCTCCAGCGTTGGAGGCCACATCTACAGTGACCGTGTTGTTGGTCAAATCCCCATCCGGCATGGTCGCGCTGTCTGGCTTGCGGCCAGCCACGGCAAATGCGGCAGTCACGGTGCCGTTCACATTGGACACAGCAGGTACGGTCAACACCGAGGTGGTGGCACCATTCGCCAAGGTGCCCGAGCGGGTACAGCTCACGTTGCCACTGCTCAGCGGATAGCCGCTGGACGGCGTGCACGACCAGCCACTGCCCGAGGGTGCTGCGGTGATCAAAGCCCCGGCAGGCACGGTGAAGCTAATGCTCTGGCTGCCATCTGCCGCGTCCGGCCCCTGGTTGGTAGCCTGCAATGCGTAGCTGTAAGCTTGGCCTGCATTCACGCTGGCAACAGACGGAACTGCAGACACCGAAAGGTCAGCCGCTTGCGTGGCCGTTGTGGCCTGGATGCTGTTGACGTTATTGCTGGCGTTGGGGTCTGCGGTGGTGCTGCCCGCCGTGGCGGTGTTGGTCCACACCCCGGCCGAAGGCAAGCGCACGCGCACCGTCACCGTTTGATTGGCATTGAACGGAATGTCGCCCAAGGCGCAACTGACCGTGCCGCCAGCCTGGTTGCAGGTGCCTGCGGTGGTGTTCACATCAATGAAGACGGAACCTGCGGGCAAGGTGTCTGTCAACGTGACACCCACCGCCCCATTGGGTCCGTTGTTGTCGATTCGCAGCGTGTACGTGAAGATGCCGCCAGCTGGCCCCGGGTCCGGAGAGTCTGCGTGGTTCACCACCAGGTCCGCAGACTGCGCCAGGGCAGCGCCCGCGACCAATCCATTCGCCAGCAACAGCCAGCCAAACCGGCGCAAGGCGCGGGATGCCCGGCGGGATTTCTCCGCCCAGCGTTGATGGCGCATGCCCTGCTCGGGCTGCGTAGTACCGTCAAATTCCTGCATCTGTCTACTGGGCGGATGCGCGCCCACAAAGAGGCGCGACAACGGATTGAACATAGTTGGTCCTGAAGTGATGAACAGCTCAAGTTTTTGGCCACGCCGCAACCTCACCAGCCCCTTTTCGGGTTGGTAAAAATCGGTGTGAGGGGAGACCGCGAAGACGCCCAGCCTTGGTGGCTGAAGCAGCACTCGAATCTAGCCACGAAACAGGCGCATTGCTGCGGGGCAACAATCGTTAACCATTGCGTGACGCAATGCGTATCGTTCGCACCACTCGCGTGCAGTGCTGTGGTGATCAATTCGGCGGGAGAAGGCGCCGCCCTTGGTTTCCTTGGCCCGCGCAGGCCATCAGGGCTTCAGTGATTCACGCGTTGGAGCGCAGGACATTCCGCGCACGCCAACGCAGTGAACTCCGCTGCGGACGGCAGCGTTGTGCGGCGTTATGCAAGGCCCGTGAGGCTTGAGCAAAGCCAACACGGTGGGCTATGCTGCACCCTATCAACACGCCCCCCGCCCATGAAGGACTGGATACGCAACGTTTTTTCGATCCGACAGGCACGCCGCCCCGCGCCGGTGGGGCAGGTGCCTGCGGTCGGCACGGACATCCAACGGGAGGCGCTGAAGATGGCGGTCACCCATCGGATTTCGGGGGAGTTGTGGGACTGGCTGGTGCTCTCCGGCTGGCGCAATCTACCGGTGGCAACCGACCGGCGTCGCGGCATGCGGCTACCCGATGAGGCCCTCAAGACTTTGATGGATGCAGCCCCACAAGAGCGCAACCAGGTGCATGCGCGGCTGCTGGAGCAGGCTCAGCCGCCGGAGTGAGTTGGCCCCGCAGCGGCCAAAGAAAAACCCCGGGCGCTGCCCAGCCCCGGGGTTTCACTTTGAATGGCTTCCCAGCCCCTATTCACGCGGGGTGAAAGCAGATTTCGCCCCGGGGGCGCACCCGCCCACCACCTGCGAGAACCTCAGGCCAGCAGCGCGTTCACGCGCTTGACGTACGCCGCAGGGTCTTCTGGCAAGCCGCCTTCGGCCAGCAGGGCTTGGTCGAACAGGATGTGCGCCAGGTCATGGAAGTGCACGCTGCCGTCGAGCTTCTTGACCAGCGCGTGCTCGGCATTCACCTCCAGCACGGGCTTGGTCTCGGGCGCCTGCTGGCCGGCCTGCTTGAGCATGCGGGCCAGCTGTGTGCTCATGCCGTCGTCCTGCACCACCAGACAGGCGGGTGAATCGACGAGGCGGGTGGTCACGCGAACGTCTTCGGCCTTGTCCTTCAGGGCTTCCTTGAGCTTGGCGAGCACGGGCTTGAACGCCTCGGCAGCCTCTTCAGCGGCCTTCTTCTCGGCCTCGTCCTGCAGCTTGCCCAGGTCCACGGCACCCTTGGCCACGCTTTGCAGCGGGGTGCCGTCAAACTCGTGCAGGTAGTTCAGTGCCCACTCGTCCACGCGGTCGGTCATCAGCAGGACCTCGATGCCCTTTTTCTTGAAGACTTCGAGCTGTGGACTGTTCTTGGCAGCAGCCAGGGTGTCGGCAGTGATGTAGTAAATCGCCTCCTGGCCTTCCTTCATGCGGGCCTTGTAATCGGCAAAACCGACCGTCACGGCGTCGCTGGTGGTGGATGCAAAACGCAGCAGCTTGGCCAGGCGCTCGCGGTTGCCAAAATCTTCGCCCAGGCCTTCTTTCAGCACGGCGCCAAACTCGGCGTAGAACGCGGTGTACTTGCCTTCCTTGGCTTTGTCGTCGGCATCCACCACGTCGGTCACGCCGTCGGCGCCCGCTGCGGTGTCGTGCCTGTCGTGCTTGGCCAGGTCTTCCAGCATCGAGAGCACGCGCTTGGTGGAGCCTTCGCGGATGGACCGCACGTCACGGCTTTCCTGCAGCAGCTCGCGACTCACGTTCAGCGGCAGGTCGGCCGAGTCGATCACACCCTTGACGAAGCGCAGGTAGGTGGGCATCAGCGCTTCGGCGTCGTCCATGATGAACACACGCTTCACATACAGCTTCACGCCAGCCTTCTTGTCGCGGTTCCACAAATCGAACGGCGCCTTGGCGGGGATGTACAGCAGCTGCGTGTATTCGGTGTTGCCTTCCACGCGGTTGTGCGCCCAGGTCAGTGGGGCTTCGTGATCGTGGCTGATGGTCTTGTAGAACTCGGCGTACTGCTCGTCGGTGATGTCCTTCTTGGGACGCGTCCACAGGGCGCTGGCCTTGTTGATGGTTTCCCACTCGCCCGTCTTGACCATGCCGCCGGGCTGGCGGCCACCGTTTTCGTCGTTGGGGTTGATCAGCTCGCCGTCTTTCCACTCTTCCTTTTCCATCAGGATGGGCAGGCTGATGTGGTCGGAGTATTTGGCGATGACCTGCTTGAGCTTCCAGGCGTTGAGGTATTCCTCGGCGTCGTCGCGCAGGTGCAGGATGATGCTGGTGCCGCGCTGGGCGCGGGTGATGGTTTCCACCTCAAAGTCGCCAGTGCCGCCACTGATCCAGCGCACGCCTTCTTCGGCCTTCAGGCCCGCACGGCGGGATTCCACCGTGATCTTGTCGGCCACGATGAAGCCGGAGTAGAAGCCCACGCCGAACTGGCCGATGAGCTGGGCGTCCTGCTTCTGGTCGCCCGAGAGCTTGCCCATGAAGTCCTTGGTGCCGCTCTTGGCAATCGTCCCCAGGTGGTCGATAGCCTCTTGCTGGCTCATGCCGATGCCGTTGTCGGTGATGGTCAGCGTCTTGGCGGCCTTGTCGAAGGTCACGCGCACTTCAAGGTTGGGCGCGTCTTCGTACAGGGCGGGCTTGTCCAGCGCCTCAAAACGCAGCTTGTCGCAGGCGTCCGACGCGTTGGAGATCAACTCGCGCAGGAAGATTTCCTGGTTGGAATACAGCGAATGGGTAACCAGGTGCAGCAGCTGGGCCACTTCGGCCTGAAACGACAGGGTTTGCTTGCTCATGGAGGGGTTCTCTCTATGGAAATCGGTCTGAACGAATACGAATGGGATCGGCACAAAAAATCACGCCTGCCGAACCAGCAGGCGTGATGTAGGGGCGTGCGCCCGTTTTTCAAGGGCCAGGCATGGCGGTCGTTGACCGCCCGGCCGGGCCTCAGTGCTCAGCCGTCGGTGGTGATGCGCTCGATCAGCGTCTTGAGCATGGTGTCGGCCTTGTCGTTGGCCACCTGGCAGGTGCCCGCCGCCGCGTGGCCGCCGCCGCCAAACTCCAGCATCAGGTTACCCACGTGGGTCTTGCTGCTGCGGTCCAGGATGGACTTGCCGGTGGCAAACACCGTGTTCTGCTTCTGCAGGCCCCACATCACATGGATGGAGATGTTGCACTGTGGAAACAGCGCATAGATCATGAACCGGTTGGTCGCCCAGATGATTTCCTCGTCGCGCAGGTCCAGCACCACCAGATTGCCGATGCGAATGGCACAGCTTTGCAGCTGGGCCTGGGCCTTGGGGGCGTGCTCGCGGTACAGATTGACGCGCTCTTGCACATCGGGCAGCGCCAGGATCTCGTCGATGGTGTGGTCGCGGCAATACTGGATCAGGTCCATCATCAGCGCATAGTTGCTGATGCGGAACTCCCGAAAACGCCCCAGGCCCGTGCGCGAGTCCATGAGGTAGTTCAGCAACACCCAGCCCTGGGGGTTGAGGATGTCGTCGCGTGAATACTGCGCCGAGTCGGCCTGGTCCACGGCGGCCATCATCTCGTCGGTGATGCGCGGGAACGCGGCCTTGCCGCCATAGTGGTTGTAGACCACGCGCGCGGCCGAGGGGGCGTGGGCCTCGATGATGTGGTTCTCGTCGCGGCGACCCGAGTTGCGGATCGTTTCGGACTCGTGGTGGTCGAATACCAGGTGCGCACCCGGCACGTAGGGCAGGTTGGTGGTGATATCGCGGCTGGTGATAGGCACCTTGCCGTCCTGCATGTCCTTGGGGTGAACAAAAGTGATCTCGTCGATCAGGTTCAGCTCATTGAGCAGCACCGCGCAGACCAGGCCGTCAAAGTCACTGCGGGTCACCAGGCGGTATTTCGGATCACTCACTAAATTCTCCTTGTTACGTAGCGCACTGCGACATGGTAGCCGCGCCCCGGCCCCTGGCAAGCGCCGCCTGCGTCAAAAAGCAGGCCGCCCAGGTACTCATACCTGCATCCATTCCTGCAGCTGCCGGGCCACGCCCGCATCTGCCAGCAGGTCCAGGTGGCCCAGGCGGTAGAACACCGCCTGCCGGGGCTTGGCAAAGCCCAGCGTCCTCTCGGGATCATCGTGGATGCCCAGCGCACTGTTCAAGGGCACCAACCCGTCCCCCACCAGCCGCTCGCCCACCGGGCTGCGCCGCGCAGCCAGGGTGGCCGCCACCGCGTGGCACGCCACCGCGGAAGGCAGCGGCACCGGGGTGCGCTGGTCGGGGCTTTTGCGAAAGCGATCGCGCCCCTGCCAGTCCGTATCGAGCACATGGCCGTAGCGCAGGTCGGTGATGCCCGCACTGCGCAACTGGGCCAGGCGGGCAAAGGGGCGTGAGTACGCGGTGCTGCCCAGCAGCACATCCACCCAATGACCCGCGCGCTCCAGGGGCGCGCCGTGGTGCGGGGTGCCCAGAAAAACCAGGTGGCGCAGCCGGGGCAGCCAGCCGCCGGAGCCTGCCGGGGCCTGTGCAGCATGGTGGCAGGCGCTGCGCGCCACGAGCCCACCCATGCTGTGGGCCAGGATGGACAGCTCCGTCACCGGCACGGGCCACGAAGCCACCAGGGATGCAAGCAGGGCCGATAACTCAGCACCGTTGGTGGATGTGTGCTGGCCGGTGTTGTAGCGCAGGTAGACAGGGGTATAGCCCAGGACCTCGGCCAGATGGGCGCCATGGTCGTGGCCATGGCGCAGCCACTGCAGGTCGTTCATGCACAGGCCATGCACCAGCACCAGGAGCTTGCCCGTGGCGGCGCCCGGTGCAGCCAGCGCGCGCAAGTCCAGGGGCAGACCGTGCTGGTACCAGCCCATCTGCGTGCACAGCGGGTTACCGTCGCGTTGCAGCCGGTCGCCCATCACGCCGTTGAGCGCTGCGATGACCGCCTCGCGCTCCCAATGCACTGCGTCGGATGGCGTGGCCGGAGCAAAAAACGGCTCCAGCCGCGCCAGCCCGGCCTGCAGACCCGCATCCACCAGCTGCGTTACCCCCCGGATGCTTTGGTACACCAACCCGGTCAGCCCCCGCGTACGACCCGGCTGGGCACCGCCCGGCAGCCCCAGCGTGCCCAGCACCGACTGGTGCACCCCCTCGGCCACCCGGCTGATGCCGGTGGTGGCCTGCGCGGCCAGGCGCGCGACACCGCGCAGGTCGGACGCCCGCAACTGACGCAGCGGGTTGGCGTTCGCCACAGTGGCGCCGTCGACCGGAGGGGCAGAAGCAGCAGGCTTGCGCAGCCGGGGTGTGGACGGTGGGGGCATGAAAGGGCTCCGTTTAAAAAGTGTCAGGGAGCCCGGGGCTCTCAGAACCGCTCGTTGGGCGACAGGTAGCGCCACTGCCCCACAGGCAGGTTGCCCAAGGTCACGCGACCGATGCGGATGCGCTTGAGACCCACCACCTTGAGCCCCACCAGTTCGCACATGCGGCGGATCTGGCGTTTTTTGCCCTCGGTGAGCACAAAGCGCAGCTGCTCGGGGTTTTGCCAATCGACCTTGGCGGGCTTGAGCGGTTCGCCGTCCAGGCTCAGGCCATGGCGCAGGCGTTCCAGCAACTCTCTGGGAAACACCGCCTGCACATTGGTGCTGACCGGGTCACGCTCGTCGATTTCCTGCAGCGGCGCGGAGCGCTCGCCGGGGTGGCGTGGCACCGCCTGACCGGGGGCCTGGTAGACCACGCGCACCAGGTACTCCTTTTCCATCTCGGAGTCCTCGCCAATGATCTGCCGGGCCACTCGACCGTCCTGGGTCAGCACCAGGAGGCCTACCGAATCGATATCGAGCCGCCCGCAAGGTGCCAGGCCCCGCAGCTGCGGCGGAGAGAAGCGGTTGCGACTGGGGTCATCGCGCCAGTGGGTGCGGGGGTTGATCAGCGCCACGGCGGGCGTGTGACCGTCCTCGGCCTGGCCGCTCACATAGCCAATGGGCTTGTTCAGCAGGATGGTGACGCGCTGCTCCTGGAAACCCTGGGCAATCTTGTCCACCTCAATGCGGTCGGCCGCCGTGACCTGCTGGCCCATGGTCGCCACCACGCCGTTGACCTTGACCCAGCCCTGCTCTACCCAGTCGTCGGCCTCGCGGCGCGAGCACAGACCCAGCTCGGCCATGCGCTTGTTCAGGCGCGAGGTGGGCAAGCCCCCCACGGTGCTGGTGGCCGGCGCAGGCACCTGGCGCACTGGCGCCACAAAGGCGCCTGACGCGACGCGGTAGCTGGACGGCGCTGGAGCGCGCGACGGACGGGGGGCTCTGGGTGGCGGCGCAGGCCGTGCAGGCGCAGGCTTGGCCGCCAGGGTCGGGCGGCGCAGCACGGGACGCGCGGCAGGCGCAGAGGAAGAAGCAGGCGTGGAGCCGCCAGCGTCAGAGGCTGGGGCAGCAGCGGAGCCCGCGGGCGGGCGAGAGGAGGAGGAAGACATTGGGTGTATTTTCGCCTGTGAACTGCTTTGAACAGGTTCTTAGCCCCCAAACTGAGATGCAACGGCCTGGCGCCAGCTACCCCTGGCGGGCTTGCCAGGCCAGGAAATCATCCACCGGCAGGGGCCGCGCAATGTGATACCCCTGCGCCTCGTCGCAGGCCAGGAGGCGCAGGCGCTCCAGGATGGCGGCGGTCTCCACGCCTTCGGCCACCACGGTGAGCCCGAGGTTGTGCGCTAGGTCGATGGTCGAGCGCACGATCATCGCGTCGTCTTCGCCCGTCTCCATGCCCATCACAAATGACTTGTCGATCTTGAGCTCATCGACCGGCAGGCGCTTGAGGTAGGCCAGCGACGAATAGCCCGTGCCGAAATCGTCGATGGACAGCTTGAAACCCTGCTCCGACAGGCGGTTGAGCATGGCCTCGGCGCGCTGCGGATCGTCCATGATCGCGCTTTCGGTGATCTCCAGGCAAAAGGCACTGGCCGCCACTCCGTGGCGCGCCAGGATGTCAGCCAGCCGGTGGCTCAACTCGGGGTCGAGAAGGTCGCGGGTGGAGAGGTTGACCGACACCCTGAGCGGCAGGCCCTGCGTGCGCGGGTCGGCCAGCAGGCGCGCGACTTCTTCAAAAATCCACAGCGTGAGGTGGCGCACAAACCCGGTCTGCTCGGCAAACGGGATGAACTGCATGGGCGGCACCAGCCCGCGCTGCGGGTGTTGCCAGCGCACCAGCGCCTCGGCCGCCAGGCCCGGCTGCCCGTGCAAGGGCACCTTGGGCTGCAGGTACAGGCGCAGCTCATGGTGCTCCACGGCGTGGCGCAGCTCGGTCAGCAGCGACAGGGTCTGCGCACTGGACGAATCAAACGCTGCGTCGTACTGCAGGGCTCCGCTGAGCTTGCGCTTGGCGGCATACATGGCGATTTCAGAGCGGCTGAGCAGCGTGTCGGCGTCACCCGCATTGCCCGGCCAGCAGGCAAAACCAATGCCTGCGCTCAGGTCCACCGTCTGGTCCTCAAAGGCCAGAGGTTCCTCGAAAGACTGGTTGATGCGCTGGGCAATCTCGTGTGCCGCAGCGGCGTCGGCGCGCTGCAGCAGGATGGCGAACTCATTGCCCCCCAGGCGCGCCACCATGTCTTCGGGCGAACGCACCTGCTGGCTCAGACGCTCGGCCACGGCCTGCAGCAGGCGGTCGCCAAAGGTGTAGCCCAGCACGTCGTTGACATGCTTGAAGCGGTCCAGGTCCAGCGTGAGCACTGCCAGCGGCTGCGCAGGATCGGCACTTGCGGCGATGGCCTGCACCACGGCGTCACGAAAGCGCTCCCGGTTAGGCAGGCCCGTCAAGCGGTCCCAGTAGGCGAGGCGGCGGATTTCGGTTTGCTGCGCGCCGATGTCCACGCGCATGTGGTCGAACGAACGCGCCAGGTTGCCGATCTCGTCCGTGCGGTCGGTGTGCTCCAGCGGAACATCGTATTCACCGCGTGAGAGCCGCTGCGTGGCCGCCAGCAGCGAGCGCAGGGGCGTGGTGAGCCGTTGCGCCACCAGGCCCGTGCCTGCCGCAAACAGCAGCACACCCGCCACAGTGATGATGGCCAGCAACACCTGCAGCTGGCGATAAGGCGCCACCACCTCGTCCACCGAACGCAGCAGCAGCGAGTGCACCTCTCCCCCCACGCTGTCGAGCTTGCTGGAGCGCGCAAGCAAGGTGCCCTCGGCTGTCTGCAGCTCGCCTGCCGCGCCACCGGTGCTCAGCAGCAAGGCCCGCGCATCTGCGGGCAAGGTGCTGACCGACAGGGTCATCGCTCCCTCCGGGGACTTGATCATCAGGGCCACATGCACCGACAAGAGCTGCCGCATTTCGTCGGCACGCGACTGGTCGATGCGAAAACCCATCAACACCCAGCCAATGACCACCGGCGCACGCATGGGCACCATCACGAACTGGTAGGGCACGCCATCCATCACCGCAATCTGGCTGCCCTGGGGCTGCTGCGCCAGGCGCGGCACCACCTGCCGCAGCGTGGCCGGGAATTGCTCCATGCTGTCGGACAGGCTGACCGCGCGCAGCTCCAGGTCCGTTCCGAGCAGCGCAGTCACGGCTGCGCCGATGCGGCTGCCATGGTTCTCCAGCACCGACTGGATGGTTTCCTCGTCCCCCGAGTTGACCGCCGAGCGAAAGCCATAGTCAGCCGCGAGCAGAGCCGATCCCTGGCGCAGCTGCTCGGCATTCTGGTCGAGCAGGCGGCGCCAGATGTTTTCGTCCAGGTCCAGGGCCCGCGCGATCTGGGCGCGGGCATTGCGGTCGATGGAGGCCCGCACCACGGCAAACCCTGCCGCCTGCACGATGAGCAGCAGCAGCAGCGACAACCCCACCAACCGCAGGATCAGGCTGCGCCGGGCCAGGCGCAGCCGCTTCAAGGTTGCAACCCCGTCATGCGCACCGACGCCGTGGCAGAGCCTGTAGCAGGCACGGTCAGCGCCTGCTCCAGGGCTGGGGTACCCACCGGCAGGCGGGTGTGCCAGGTGCGCAGCGTGTAGGTGCCGGGCGGCACGTTGTCGAGCTGCGCCTTGCCAGTGGCGGCGGGGGTACGGGCGTAGTACGGCGTGTCCACCACCAGCACCCAGCCCACCATCTGGTCATGGATGTTGCAGCCCAGGGCCACCACGCCGGCCTTGTCAAACAGCACCGGGTTGGATGGCGTGCCGCTGTAGAGTTTGAGCTCGAACTTCTTGGCTGGCGAGAAGGAGTACACATGGTGCCGCACCGAGTCGCGGTTGGGGAACAGCACCTCGGTGCCCACCGGCACCACCAGCAGGCCGGGCACAAACTGCCGTTTCTCCTGCGCCATCTCCACACCGGTCAGCGGTTTGACCTGCTTGCGCGCCTCGGCCGAGTCCAGGAACACCACCGCATCGGCCACAGGCTTGCCCGCAGCGTCGGACACATCCACCTGCACGGTGCCTGCCTGCGCGCCGCCGGCCACCAACGCCAGCGCAGCGAGTGCCGCTGACGAGGTACGCATGGCGTGACGCAAGGCTTGGTGCACCGCGCGCGGCCGCAGCGTCGGCAGGCCGTCCGGCCTCATGGTTCGATCGCCAGGCCCACCAGGGGCGCGCCATCGCCCACCAAGCCCAGGGGGCGGGTGGCGCCGGTCGCCAGGTCCACCTGGTGCAGCCGGGTCTGGGTATCGGCGGCGGTGCGCACGGCGATGAGGGCGGTGTTGCCCACGTCGGCGATGTCAAAACTCACGTCCGTGAGCGGCCCCAGCCCCAGCGGGCCCACGGTGCGCAGCTGCCCGGCGTTGGGCGACACCACGGGCTGGGTGCCCTCGCGCGAGCCCTGCATCACCAGCACGCCCAGCGCACGGTCGATGGCGTAGTTGGTGGTGATCTTGCTGTCGTTGGGGTTGTAGGTGTAGGCGGCACCGGCAATGTCGGGCCTGCGGCGGGCGTTGACGTCGCCCCAGGCGTAGCGCAGGCTGGGGTCGGGCTGCACCCCTTCCACCGCAGTGTCGCCATCGACCACCGCCCCGGTATCGGGGTGCAGACGCAGGTTCTGGCCGGTGTTGGACACCACCCGGATACGGTCGGCTGCCGGGTTGAAATCAAAGCCGAAGACTGCGCCTTGCAGCGCCAGCGCGGCGGGTGCAGGGCCCACCGGGCGCAGCGCGCCGGTGGGGATGTCGAGCGTATACAGGCGGCCCGCCTGCGACAGCGCATAGAGCACGCCCTTGGCCACGCGGAAGTCGATGCCCACCAGCCGCTCGCCGGGCGCCAAGCCTGTCACGGGGCGCCGCTCCAGGATGCGCTCGGGCTGCGCGGCCTGGAAGGTAATGAGCTCATGCGAGGCCGTCACGGCCACCAGGGTTTCGCGCAAACCGGTGTCTGGCCGGGGTACCGCACAGCCGGCCAGCAAGGCCAGGGTGGCTGCAGCGAGGGCGGTGCGCAGCGTGGAAGAGGGAAAAAACGGATGCATGAAAGACCTCGCAAGTGTTACAGGTTTATACCTGATCGCTTGCACCCGTGGCGGGGGCAAGGGCAAACCCCAAGCACCACATTCACTTTGTTTTTGATAGCAACAAAGGCATTCATTACCGGCGCCTGCGATGGTTTTTCCAATAGTTTCAGCGCCACCTTCTGTTGCACTTTGACGCCAGTGCACCAGGGTCGTGCGGCGCGGCATTTGTAACAAACACGGCTATGCAGATCGGGCATGGGACCATCCTCAACGCTCATGACACATTTTGTTGTTATTGCCTACACTGCACCGACTCCAGCGCCCGTTCAACGGACGCGCGGCGGCCGGTGGGCACCGTTATTGCTTTGCGCAGAGGCCCCCGTTTGATCACGCTTTGATCCTTTTCGATACCCAAGGACCCCCATGCCGGCTGCTTCCACCTTCAAATCCCTGTCGATTTCCAGCCGGCTCGGCCTGGGGTTCGGCTGCATGCTGGTACTCCTGGTGGCGGTGGCGGCAGTGGGCCAGCTGTCCGTGGGCAAAGTGCACGATCAGATGACGCAGATCACCGGCGTGGGCGCCAACAAAGCCAAGCTGGTCAACGGCATGCTGGAAAGCGTGAGCGCCATCGGCATCCAGAGCCGCTCCGCCGCCATGCTCAACGACATCGATCCCAAGCAGGCGCGCGAGCAGATCGTGGCCGTGGGCAAGACGCTCAAGGAATACGCCACGCAAGAAGCTGCTCTGACCCAGCTGCTCACCCCTGCCACGGCCACCCCCGCAGAACTCAAGCTGCTGACCGAGGTGCAGGCCCTGGGCGGCAAGACCCGCCCCGAACTGGACAGCGCCATCAAGGCCGCTGACGACGGCGACACCGTGAGCGCCACGTTGGCGCTGATGACACGCGTGGCCCCCGCAGAAACCGCCTGGCGCGCCAAGCTGCGCGAACTGATCGAGCTGCAAAACACCTTGAATGCCGAGGCCACCGTCTCGGCAGAGCAAACCCAGAGCAGTGCCCGCGTGGTGGGCGGGCTGCTGGTGCTGCTGGCCATCGGGCTGGGCGCGCTGATTGCCTGGCGCATCACGGCCAGTATCACCGCCCCCATTGGCCGCGCAGTCGTGGTGGCCGAGCGCATTGCACGCGGCGACCTCACCTCGCAGGTCGAAGTGCGCATCCACGACGAAACCGGCCGCCTGCTCGAAGCCATTGCCGCCATGCAGGAGCGCCTGCGCACCCTGGTGGGCGAAATCGGCCAGACCGCCGACTCCATCCTGGTGGCCAGCTCCGAAGTGGCTTCGGGCAACCTGGACCTGAGCCAGCGCACCGAACAGACCTCGCACAACCTGCAGGGCGCCGCGACAGCGCTGGTGGACCTGACCGGCACGGTGTCGCAAAGCGCCGACTCGGCCCGCCAGGCCAACCAGCTCGCGTCCACCGCGTCCGATGCGGCCACACGCGGCGGCGAAGTGGTAGGCCAGGTGGTGCGCACCATGGACACCATCAGCGCCAGCTCGCGCAAGATCGCCGACATCATCAGCGTGATCGATGGCATCGCGTTCCAGACCAACATCCTCGCGCTGAACGCGGCGGTGGAAGCCGCTCGCGCGGGCGAGCAAGGCCGTGGCTTTGCGGTGGTGGCGGGCGAGGTGCGCAACCTGGCGGGGCGCTCGGCCCAGGCCGCGCGCGAAATCAAGGCGCTGATCGGAACCAGCGTGGACCAGGTGCAAGAGGGCAGCACGCTCGTCAACCACGCCGGCAAGACGATTGAAGAACTGGTGCAGTCGGTGCGCCGCGTCTCCGACATCATGGGCGAGATCACGGCGGCCACGCAGGAGCAAAGCCAGCGCATCGGGCATGTGAGCCAGTCGGTGGGTGCGCTGGAAGAAATGACCCAGCAGAACGCCGCCCTGGTGGAGGAAGGCGCAGCCGCTGCCGACAGCCTCAAGGACCAGGCCGGACGCCTGACACAGATGGTGGGCACCTTCCGCCTGACGCGCGACGGCGGCGACGAAAACAGCTGGGGCATGGCCAGCGCCTCCGCATCGCCCACCGCAGTGCCAGCGCCCACGCGCACGGCAGCCCCGCGCCACCTGGCCTCAGCCCCATCATCCCGCGCTCCCGCACTGCCGCGTAGCTGACGGGACTTTCAATCGGGCGCACTCCACGCCAGGGGAAGGCGCACAGCGCCTCAGGGGGGTGTCACACTCGATCGCAGCGCCGCCAGGTCCAGCACCCGCAGACCGCCGTACTCCACCCGGATCGCCCCTTGCGCCTCCAGCGCCGCCAGCGCCTCGTTCACCCGCTGACGCGACAGCCCCACCAGATAGGCCAGCTCTTGCTGCGTGATGCGCAGCACCTCGCCCACGCCCGGGTACAGCACGGGGTTGAACAGCGACGCTAGGCTGCGCGCCACACGCACATCGGGGTTGTTCAGGCGGTCGATCTCGCGGGCTGCAATGAACTGGCCCAGGCGCTCGTTGAGCTGGTTCATCACAAAACGGTTGAAGCCGATGGAGTGGTCCAGCAGCCAGTGAAAGCTGTCAATCGGCAGCCCGGCCACCACGCTCTTGCGCAGGGCCTGGATGTTGTAGCGATAGGGCTCGCGCTTGATGGTGGTGCCCTCGCCAAACCAGCCGCCGGGCGGCAGGCCCGCATAGGTCATGGTCTGGCCCTGGGCGTTGTCGGTGCTCATCTTGAGCAGGCCCTCCACCACCCCAAACCAGTAGGTCACCGGGCGCCCCACGCGGCACACATAGTCGCCCGCCTTGGCGTCCCCCACCAGCAACGAGGCCACGGCGCGCTCTCGCTCGGCGGGCAGCAGCAAGTCGAGCCACGGAATACCGTCAAGCTCCTGCGGCGTGGGCGAACGGCGCCGCTGGTGCAGCGACAGGTCCTGGTGGGTGCGTGGGTCCATGGCGCAAAGGTTCTCACGAAAAAGGGCGTCCCGCAGCCGCCCCGGCATGCGGGAATACCACGATCCCAATTGTCGCCAGACCGACAAAAAAATGCCAATCGTGACGGGATGATGTCGCCTCGCGCCCCGCCCGTACAGGGCCGGAGCCCCCGAGGAGACAAGCACCATGACCCAACACCCTTCCATCACCGCACGCACCGTCCCACCCGCGCCCACCGCGCCGCGCCCCCTGGCCCGCCGCCAGGTGCTGGCCGCCGCAGCCGCCACCGCAGCGGCCGTCGGCCTGCCCGGGCTGGGCTGGAGCGGCGCGGCCCGCGCGCAGGAGGGCGCAATCAAGATTGCGCAATCCACCGCCCTCACCGGCCCGCTGGGCGACCTGGGCTCGGCCATGCACCAGGGCGCCAAGGCCGCATTTGCGGGCATCAACGCGCGCGGCGGCGTGCATGGCAAGGCCATTGAACTCGTCACCCAGGACGACACCTACGACGTGCCCAAGGCACTGGCCAATGTGGAGCAGTTTCTGGCCGACCCCGGATATTTCGCGCTGTTCAACTGCATGGGCACGCCCATGATCGACGCCATGCTGCCCAAGGTGATCGAGAGCGGCATCCCGTTTTTTGCCCCCTTCACCGGCGCACAGCTCAGCCGCACCAAGAACGCCCGCAACGTGTTCAACATCCGCGCCAGCTACGCCGACGAGGCCGAGAAGCTGGTGCAGCACCTGTCCACCATCGGCATCCAGCGCATTGGCATCGTCTACCAGAACAACTCGTTCGGCAAAGAGGTGTTCAACGCGGCCAAGCAGTCCATGGACCGGCTGAAACTGCCCGAAGCCACCACGGTGACGGTGGAGAACAACGCCTCGGACGCGGGCAGCGCCGCAGCCAAGCTGGCTGGCGGCAACCTGGAGGCCATCGTGATTGGCCTGGCGGGCAAGCCCACGCTGGAGTTCGTGAAGGCGTTCCGCGCGCTCAAGCGGGGCGTGACGCTGTACGCGCTGTCGGTCATGGGCACCCCGGCCACCGTCAAGGCCCTGGGCGCGGACGCCACGGGCATGGCGATTTCGCAGGTGGTGCCCCTGCCCTCCAACGTGGTGATGCCCGTGGTGCGCGAATTCCAGGCCGCCTGGAAGGCATCCGGCGCCACGGCCGAGCCCTCGCACCTGGCGCTGGAGGGCTACATCAACGCCCGCGTGTTTGCCGAGGCCCTGCAGCGCGCAGGCCGCAACCCCACCCGCGCAGCCTTCATCGACGCCACCTGGAACCTGAAAAAGTGGGACCTGGGCGGGTTCGAGATCAGCGCCAGCACGCCCGACCGCAACGCCTCGCGCTTTGTGGAGCTCACGCTGGTGGGGCGCGACGGGCGGTTCTTGCGATAGCCCTGGGCCCCCCAGTTCTCAGCGAATGTGAGCGGCACAGGTGGCTTAGCGCATGCCCACACAATTGCTATCAATTAAATAGCTGCCAGCGCATATTGCACTAGCGCTACCGGCCAATCTTGCCCAAATACTGCTATTGCGAAGCCAATCCGTACCGGTAGCCCTTGAACGACCAGATGGTGCGGCCGGACTCGATCTTCTCCAGCAGCAGGCCCGGCCCGGCCGGGTCGCCCTCGTGCAGCACCTGGCCGTTGACGATGGCCATGCGGTACACCGGGTTGCTGGAATAGGTAACGCCAGAGATCTTGAGCGACGGCAGCTGTGCCCGCACAGCCTCGGGCAGATCGGCCTGGGCAAACACGGTGCCCGTAGCCGCCGGTGCTGCCGAAGGAGCTGGACTGGCCGCAGCCATGTCGGGTACACGCGGCGCTGGGGCCGCAGGCACGCGCTCACGGGGGGCAGGCTCTGCAGGGCGTGACCGTTCGGAGTCTGTGGCGGGGGAGCGCGGTGCGACCGAGTTGCTGGACACCGGCGCGGGACGCTCCCGCTGCGGTGCCGCCGCGCGGGGCGCGGCTGCCGGAGGGGGCGTCACCGCCGCCACCACCGCAGGGGCCGCTTCGGGGGCTGCCGGCAGAGCGGCAGGCGCTGCGGGCGGCGCCGTGGACGCTACCGCCGGCATGGACGGCGCCACAGCGGCGGATGGTGCGGGCGCTGCAGCAACAACCACGGCGCCCGCAGGCACCGGCCGCTGCAAAAACCACCAGGTACCACCGGCCGCCACAGCAGCCACAACCACCACCGCCACGGCCATCAGCACCGGGCTGATGGCCGATCGCCCTGCCACCGGCACGGCACCGGGGACAGGCACCGCCGGGGTATGGATGCCGGGCACAGCGCCACGGCCGCGCTCAGCTTCTGCGCGCCGCAGCGCATCAAGGATGTAAGACACTGGGTTCAGCCTCCGGTGCGCAAGCGCGGTTCGCTCACGCCGTTGACACGGTTGAGCAGCATGAGGGTCAAGGGGCCCGCCCGGCCGTCCGGGGTCACCCCCTGGGCCAGCTGGAAGCGCTGGATGCGGGACTGGCGCTGGGCCGGCGTGGTCGCGCGGCCGGCTGCAGGTACGGCAGCCCGCGTGCCCCCGGCTGCAGCCGTGGCCAGTTGCTGGTCCAGCCAGGCGGCGCCAGCGGGGGTCTCCGCCAGGTCGCCCTTGTCGGGCATATCGGGCGGCGTGCGCCACAGCGTGGCAATGTCGCCGCGCCACACCTGGGCCAGCTCGGCCACGGGCACACGCACCGTGCGGCCCCCGCCTTCCAGCGTGGCCGAGTCGCCGTCCAGGCGGCGCAGCACGGCCGACACCGCCACGTCGCCCTCTTCGGACGGGAACAGCGTGAGCAGCACCGGACGATCGATCTGCCGCACCAGGTTCAGGCCGGCGCGGCGGTTGCGATAACAGCGCAAACCGTCGCGGGGCAATGCGGCGCAGGCGTCGGCGCCATCGGCCACACTGGCACCCCAGGCCGAGGCCAGCGCCTGCCAGGCGGCGGTATCGCTGGCGGGCAGTGCGGCCACAAACTGCTGCAGGTCTGACATGGCCACCGGCGCTGCCCCGCGCGGGGCCGAAGCCCCTGACGCAGGGGCTGCGGGCGTTACCCCCGCTGTGCTGGCAGCGCCGCTCGGTGGCGCGCTGGCAGATGTTTTGCTGGCCATGGCGCCCGCAGGCACGGCGGATGTCACGGCGCCTTGCCGAGACCATTGCGGCCAAGTTCCCAGTGCCCAGCCTCCCGCCACCAGGGCGGCTCCCGCCACCACACCCAGGCCCGCAACCGCCCAGCGCGGCCACAGGCCCCGGGCGTTGCGCGCAGCAGCGGCCGACGCTGGCGCATCAAACACCTCAGCCGCCGCGCGCTGGACGATGCGGGCGCTGACCTCGCGCACCCCGGCGGCATAGGCACCCAGCAGCGCCCGGTCGCACAGCAGATTGATGCGTCGGGGAATGCCGCGCGACAGCGTGTGCACCCGCCGGATGGCGCTGCGACTGAAGGGCAGCGGGCCTTGCAGGCCCGCCACGGCCAGGCGGTGGGCGATGTATTGCTGGGTTTCCTGCGCGCTCAGCGCATCGAGGTGAAAGCGCGCAATCACGCGCTGCGCCAGTTGCTCCAAGGCAGGGCTGGCAACCATGGTGCGCAGCTCGGGCTGGCCGATGAGGATGATCTGCAGCAGCTTGCGCTCGCTGGTTTCCAGGTTGGTCAACAGGCGCAGCTGCTCCAGCACGTCGGCCGACAGGTTCTGCGCCTCGTCGATGATGAGCACCGTGTTGCGCCCGGCGCCGTGCGCCGTCAGCAAAGCCGCATTGAGCGGGTCGATGTAGTCCTTGACCGTCTCCACGCCTGCCACTGAGGGCCGGTGGGGCACGCCAAACTCGTCGCAGATGGAGCGCAGCAGCTCGCCCACGGTGAGCTTGGGGTTGAAGATGTAGGCCACGTTGCAATGCGGCGGGATCTGCTCCAGAAAGCAGCGGCACACCGTGGTCTTGCCCGCCCCTACCTCGCCGGTCAGCAGTACAAAACCACCGCCAGCGTCCAGGCCGTACAGCAGGTGCGCCAGCGCCTCGCGGTGCCGCTCGCTCATGAACAGGTAGCGGGGGTCGGGGGCGATGGAGAACGGCGGGTGCTGAAGGCCGAAGAACGGGGCGTACATGCCCCGGAGGATACCGCCCGCCCGTGGGCAGGGTTTTACCCACCCGGGAGTTACCCCTAAATTGTCGTCGGCAAGACAAGATGACGTCAAAGTGGGTCCTAGCATTCCCCCATCGCGCAATCACAAGCTTGCGCGCCCGGCAGTCACCGGGCTGACACCTTCTCACTTTCAGGAACCTGCAATGTTGACCACGTTCCCGCAACTGCTGCTCAAGCATGCCGCCGAGCGCCCCAATGCCCCGGCCCTGCGCGAAAAAGAATATGGCATCTGGCAAACCCACAGCTGGGCCGACCTGGTGCGCCTGGTGGAACAGGTAGCGGCCGGCCTGCACCTGGCGGGCCTGAAGCGCCATGAACACATGGTGGTGGTGGGCGCAAATCGCCCCCGCCTGTACGCCACCATGCTGGCCGCCCAGTCGCTGGGCGCCATCCCCGTGCCGCTGTACCAGGACGCGGTGGCGGCCGAGTGCATCTTCCCGCTCAACAACGCCGAGGTGCGCTTTTGCCTGGTGGAAGACCAGGAGCAGGTGGACAAGCTGCTCGAAATCCGCGAGCAATGCCCGCAGATCTCCAACATCTTCTTTGACGACCCCCGCGGCCTGCGCAACTACGCAGAGCCCGGCTTGGCATCGCTGGATGCCCTGATCGAGTCCGGCAAGGCCTTTGCGGCAAAGAACCCCGGCTGGTTCAAGGCCGAGGTGGCCAAGGCCCAGCCCGGCGACGTGGCTGCAATGTTCTTCACCTCCGGCACCACGGGCAACCCCAAGGGCGTGGTCCACACCCACAGCACGCTGCTGGACCGCGCCAGTGCGGGCGCCGAATTTGACAAGCTCACCAGCAGCGAAGAAGTGCTGGCCTACCTGCCACCCGCCTGGATCGGCCAGAACATCTTCAGCTATGCCCAGTGGCTGGCCTGCGGCTACGTGGTCAACTGCCCCGAGTCGGCCAGCACGGTGACCATCGATCTGAAGGAAGTGGGCCCCACCTACTACTTTGCGCCACCGCGCATCTTTGAAGGTCTGCTCACCAGCGTGATGATCCGCATGGAAGACGCGGGCGCCTTGAAGCGCAAGATGTTCGAGGCCTGCATGCGCGTCGCCAAACGCGTGGGCCCCGCCCTCATGGATGGCGAGCCCGTGGGCACCCTCGACCGCATCAAGTACGCATTGGGCAATGTGCTGGTGTACGGCCCGCTGCGCAACAACCTCGGTTTCAGCCGCGTGCGCGTGGCCTACACGGCGGGCGAGGCCATCGGGCCCGACCTGTTCACCTTCTACCGCTCCATCGGCATCAACTTGAAGCAGCTGTACGGCTCCACCGAAACCGCCGTGTTCGTGTGCCTGCAGCCCGACAACCAGGCGCGCGCCGACACGGTGGGCGTGCCAATTCGCGGTGTGGAAATCAAGGTGGCCGACAACGGCGAGATCCTGGTCAGGTCGGCCGGGCTGCTCAAGGAGTACTACAAGAACCCGGCCGCCACGGCCGAGGTGCTGACGGCCGACGGCTGGTACCACACCAGCGATGCAGGCTTTCTGGACGCCCACGGCCACCTCAAGATCATCGACCGCGTCAAGGACGTGGGCCGCATCATGGGCGGCGCCAACGACGGCGCCATGTTTGCGCCCAAGTACGTGGAGAACAAGCTCAAGTTCTTCCCGCACATCAAGGAGGTGGTGGCCCTGGGCGACAAGCGTGAGAAGGTCTGCGTGATGGTCAACATCGACTTCGACGCCGTGGGCAACTGGGCCGAGCGCCGCAACCTGCCCTACGCTGGCTACACCGACCTGGCCCAAAAACCCGAGGTCTACGAACTGATCCGCGAGTGCATCGAGAAGGTGAACGCCGACCTGGCCACCGACACCATGCTGGCTGGCAGCCAGGTCAGCCGCTTCCTGGTGCTGCACAAGGAGCTGGACGCCGACGACGGCGAACTCACCCGCACCAACAAGGTCCGCCGGGGCTTCATTGCCGACAAGTACGGCGTGCTGGTGGATGCGCTGTACGCAGGCCGCACCGAGCAGTACATCGAGACCCAGGTCAAGTTCGAGGACGGCCGCACCGGTAGCGTGAGCGCCACGCTCAAGCTGTCGGACACGAAGACATTTGCGCCTGTGAAGAGTGCCGCATGAAGCCCGCGCTCTACCCGCTGGAGAAGCCCCCCACCATGACCACTAAAAAGATCGGCGACGTCATCCTCGACGTCAAGAACATCAGCCTCCGGTTTGGCGGCGTGAAGGCGCTCACCGACATCTCCTTTAACGTCAAGGAGCATGAGATCCGCGCCATCATCGGCCCCAACGGCGCAGGCAAAAGCTCCATGCTCAACTGCATCAACGGCGTGTACACGCCGTCCGAGGGCTCCATCACCTTCCGGGGCAAGACGTTTGACCACATGAACTCGCGCCAGGTGGCCGAGATGGGCGTGGCGCGCACGTTCCAGAACCTGGCGCTGTTCAAGGGCATGAGCGTGATCGACAACATCATGACCGGCCGCAACCTCAAGATCAAAAGCAACCTGCTGATGCAGGCGCTGCGCATCGGCCCGGCCGAGCGCGAGGAAATCCGCCACCGCGAATACGTCGAGCACATCATTGACTTCCTGGAAATCCAGGCCTACCGCAAGACACCCGTGGGCCAGCTGCCCTACGGCCTGCAAAAGCGCGTGGACCTGGGCCGCGCCCTGGCCATGGAGCCGCAGGTGCTGCTGCTGGACGAGCCCATGGCCGGCATGAACGTGGAAGAAAAGCAGGACATGTGCCGCTTCATCCTGGACGTGAACGACGAGTTCGGCACCACCATCGTGCTGATCGAACACGACATGGGCGTGGTGATGGACATCAGCGACCGCGTGGTGGTGCTGGACTACGGCAAGAAGATCGGCGACGGCAGCCCCGACGAAGTGCGCAGCAACGAAGACGTGATCAGTGCCTATCTCGGCACCTCGCACTGATCAGGAGAAGACAACATGGCATTCTTTCTTGAAACACTGATCGGCGGCCTGATGGCCGGCATGCTGTATTCGCTGGTGGCGCTGGGCTTTGTGCTGATCTACAAAGCCTCGGGCGTGTTCAACTTTGCACAGGGCGCCATGGTGCTGTTCGCAGCGCTGGCCATGGCCCGTTTTTCCGAGTGGATCCCCAAGTGGACGGGCATCAGCAGCCCCATCGTGGCCAACCTGGCGGCCTTTGTGATCGCAGGCGCCATCATGTTTGTGGTGGCCTGGCTGATCGAGAAGCTGGTGCTGCGCCACCTCGTGAACCAGGAGGGCGCCACGCTGCTCATGGCCACGCTGGGCATTACCTACTTCATGGAAGGCCTGGGCCAGACGCTGTTCGGCAGCGACATCTACAAGATCGATGTGGGCATGCCCAAGGAGCCGATCTTCATGCTCGACAGCCTCTTTCAGGGCGGCATCCTGATCAACAAGGAAGACGTGATTGCCGCCGCCATTGCCGCCGCGCTGGTGGCCCTGCTGTCGGTGTTCTTCCAGAAGACTTCCACCGGCCGCGCGCTGCGCGCCGTGGCCGACGACCACCAGGCCGCCCAGTCCATCGGCATTCCGCTCAACCGCATCTGGGTGATCGTGTGGTGCGTGGCCGGTGTCGTGGCCCTGGTCGCCGGGATGATCTGGGGCAGCAAGCTGGGTGTGCAGTTCTCACTGACCACGGTGGCGCTGCGTGCGCTGCCCGTGGTGATCCTGGGCGGCCTCACCTCGGTGCCCGGCGCCATCATCGGCGGGCTGATCATCGGCGTGGGCGAGAAGCTCTCCGAGGTGTACCTGGGCCCCTTCGTGGGCGGGGGCATCGAGATCTGGTTTGCGTATGTGCTGGCGCTGGTGTTCCTCTTGTTCAGGCCACAGGGCCTGTTCGGAGAAAAGATCATTGACCGCGTGTAACGCATAACAACAAGAACAGGAGACTTCCATGCTCTACCGCGAAAACGGCCAGTTCAAGACGAGCTACCGCGCCGATCAGCAGATCTTTCCGATCGCGCAGGATCGCATTGCCATCGGCATCATCCTGGCCATTGCCTTCATCGCCGTGCCCATGCTGGCCAGCGACTACATCTTCCGCGCCATCCTGATCCCCTTTGTCATCATGGCGCTGGCGGCCCTGGGGGTGAACATCCTGGTGGGCTACTGCGGGCAGATCTCGCTGGGCTCGGGCGCCTTCATGGCCGTGGGAGCCTACGGCGCCTACAACTTCTTCGTGCGCTTTCCAGGCATGCCGCTGATCCCTGCACTGATCCTGGGCGGCCTGTGCGCCACGTTCTTCGGCATCCTGTTCGGGCTGCCCAGCCTGCGCGTCAAGGGGCTGTACCTGGCCGTGGCGACGCTGGCGGCGCAGTTCTTCAGCGACTGGATGTTCCTGCGCATCAAGTGGTTCACCAACAACTCCGACTCGGGGTCGGTGTCGGTCAACAACCTGCAGGTGCTGGGCATGCCCATCGAAAGCGCCACCAGCAAATACCTTTTCTGCCTGGCGTTGCTGGTCATCGTGGCCCTGCTGGCCAAGAACCTGGTGCGTGGCGCCATTGGCCGCGAGTGGATGGCGATTCGCGACATGGACGTGGCCGCCGCCGTGATCGGCATCCGCCCCATGTACGCCAAGCTCAGCGCGTTCGCGGTCAGCTCGTTCATCGTGGGCATGGCCGGTGCACTGTGGGCCTTTGTGCACCTGGGCGCGTGGGAGCCAGCAGCCTTCTCGGTGGAAATATCGTTCCGCCTCTTGTTCATGGTGATCATCGGCGGGCTGGGCTCGATCATGGGCGGCTTCTTTGGTGCGGCCTTCATCGTGGTGCTGCCCATCGTGCTCAACCAGTTCCTGCCGGCCTTCATGGGGCTCTTTGGCATCGAGGTGTCCACAGCGGGCGTATCGCATGCCGAGCTGATGATCTTCGGTGCGCTGATTGTGTGGTTCCTCATCGTCGAGCCCCATGGGCTGGCCAAGCTGTGGTCCACCGCCAAGCAGAAGCTGCGCCTGTGGCCCTTCCCCCATTGACCGGACAGCACTGCAGGAAACCCCTTACTCGCAAGTCCCGATACGTGCCTGCCGCATTGCCGCGTTAACTGTCTATCTGTCCTGTTTTTTCCCGTGCTTCAACACATTCATCCAAAGGAGACATCCATGAAGCTTTCGAAAATCGTGATCGCCGCTGCGGTGGTTGCTGCCGGTGCATCGTCCATCGCGACGAGCGCTTTCGCACAAGCCAAGGAGCAGTTCTTCCCGCTGCTGTCGTACCGCACAGGCCCCTACGCGCCCAACGGCGTGCCATGGGCCAACGGCAAGCAGGATTACATCAAGATGATCAATGCCCGCGATGGCGGCATCAATGGTGTGAAGCTGACTTTTGAAGAATGTGAAACGGGCTACGCCACGGACCGTGGCGTGGAATGCTATGAGCGCCTCAAGAGCCGCCCCGGCGTGTCGCTGTTCGACCCCCAGGCCACCGGCATCACGTTTGCGCTGACCGAAAAAGCCCCCGTGGACAAGATTCCGCTGATGACACTGGGCTACGGCCTGTCGGTGGCGCAGGACGGCCAGGCGTTCAAGTGGAACTTCCCATTCATGGGCAGCTACTGGACCGGCGCCGACATCCTGATCCAGCACATTGGCAAGGCCAACGGCGGTCTGGACAAGCTCAAGGGCAAGAAGATTGCGCTGGTGTACCACGACAGCCCGTTCGGCAAGGAGCCTATCCCGCTGCTGCAAGAGCGCGCCAAGATGCACGGCTTTGAGCTGCAGATGCTGCCTGTGACAGCCCCTGGCGTGGAGCAGAAGGCCACCTGGCTGCAAGTGCGCCAGAGCCGCCCCGACTACGTGCTGCTGTGGGGCTGGGGCGTGATGAACTCCACCGCCCTGAAGGAAGCCCAGGCCACTGGCTACCCCCGCGACAAGATGTACGGCGTGTGGTGGGCTGGTGCCGAGCCCGATGTGCGTGACGTGGGTGAAGGCGCCAAGGGCTACAACGCGCTGGCCCTGAACACCTCGGGCCAGCAGCCCAAGGTGATCCAGGACATCCTGAAGAACGTGCACGACAAGGGCCAGGGCACGGGACCCAAGGACGAAGTGGGCTCGGTGCTGTACACCCGTGGCGTGATCATCCAGATGCTGGCCGTCGAATCGGTGCGCCGCGCGCAGGAGCGTTTTGGCAAGGGCAAGGTCATGACTGGCGAACAAGTGCGCTGGGGCATGGAAAACCTGGCCCTGGACCAGAAGAAGCTGGACGCGCTGGGCTTTGGCGGCGTGATGCGTCCGCTGTCCACCAGCTGCGCCGACCACATGGGCTCCACCTGGGCGCGCGTGCACACCTGGGATGGCAGCAAGTGGAACTTCTCGTCCGACTGGTACCAGGCCGATGAGCAGATCCTCAAGCCCATGGTCAAGGCCGGTGCGGACAAGTACCTGGCCGACAAGAAGATGACGCGCCGGGATGCGGCGGATTGCCAGAGCTAAGCACATCCCCCTGAGCGGCTTTGCCGCTTCCCCCTTCTCTCTTGGCGCTGCGCGCTGCGGGAAGGGGGGCGCCGCCAGCGCGGCGGGGCGGCCCTTGCGCGGTGGCACTGGCCGGGGCAGCGACCGTCTCAAGGGCCAATGAACAGCGGTTGCCTCTTTGGCAGCCGCCAATCCAAAGGGTTGTGCAACAACTCTTTGGATTGGTACAGGAAGGCAACACCATGGACTCCAACAGCAATATCGTTCTCAACGTCAACGGCATCGAGGTCATCTACAACCACGTGATCCTGGTGCTCAAGGGCGTCTCGCTGCAGGTGCGCGAGGGCTCCATCGTGGCCATTCTGGGCGGCAATGGCGCGGGCAAGACCACCACACTGCGGGCCATCTCCAACCTGCTGCAGGGGGAGCGCGGCGCCGTCACCAAGGGCTCCATCGAGCTGCGTGGCGAGCGCATCGAGAACCTGTCGCCCGCCGACCTGGTGCAGCGTGGCGTGGTGCAGGTGATGGAGGGGCGGCACTGCTTTGCCCACCTGACGATCGAAGAGAACCTGATGACAGGCTCCTACACCCGCACCAGCAAGGCCGAAATCGCGGCCAACCTGGAGAAGGTCTACAACTACTTTCCGCGTCTCAAGACGCGCCGCACCTCGCAGGCGGCGTACACCTCGGGTGGCGAGCAGCAGATGTGCGCCATCGGCCGCGCGCTCATGGCCAACCCCAGCATGGTGCTGCTGGACGAGCCCTCCATGGGCCTCGCACCACAGATCGTGGAGGAGGTGTTCAACATCGTGAAGGACCTGAACACCAAGGAAAAGGTCACCTTCCTGCTGGCCGAGCAGAACACCAACATGGCCCTCAAGTATTCGGACTACGGCTACATCATGGAAAGCGGCCGCGTGGTGATGGACGGCGCCGCGAGCGACTTGGCCAACAACGAGGACGTCAAGGAGTTCTACCTGGGCGTGGGCGGCGGCGAGCGCAAGAGTTTCAAGGATGTCAAAAGCTACAAGCGGCGCAAGCGCTGGTTGGCCTGACATGCCCCCTGTGTCGCCTTCAGCGCCTTCCCCCTCAGGGGGACGCCACCAGCGCGGCGGGGCGGCCCTTGCGCGGTGGCGCTGGCCTCGGGCGCGCGAGTTTTCAAGGCAACACCCTTCTCGAACCCAGTTTCAACAACTCCTGTTTTTATAGCTACTTACGCTTGATGGAAAAGCGCTAGAGGCATATTTCACTCAAACAACCTCACAAGGAAACCCAGGCATGAGCACGTTCTATGACGCCCTGGAAACGCGCAGCCCCGCCGAGCGCGAAGCGGCCTTGATGGCGGCGCTGCCGCAGCAGATCGCCCATGCCCAGAAGGCGTCACCCGCCTTTGCCAGCATCCTGGCGGGCGTGGATGCTTCGACTGTCACCAGCCGCGACGCGCTGGCGCAATTACCCGTCACGCGCAAATACGAGCTGCTGGAGCGGCAGCAGGCGGGCCGCGCGGCCAATGTGTTTGGTGGCTTCAGCGCGCTGAACTTCGGGCCCGGCATGACCCGCGTGTTCGCCAGCCCCGGCACCATCTACGAGCCCGAGGGCACACGGCGTGACTACTGGCGCATGGCGCGCGCGATCCACGCAGCGGGCTTTCGCAGCGGCGAGCTGATCCACAACAGCTTCAGCTATCACTTTGTGCCTGCGGGTTCGATGATGGAGACCGGCGCCCACGCGCTGGGCTGCACCGTCTTCCCCGGTGGCACGGGCCAGACCGAGCAGCAGGTGCAGGCCATGGCCGAGCTGAAGCCTGCGGGCTACATCGGCACGCCCAGTTTTCTGAAAATCATCGTCGAGAAGGCTGCAGAGATGGGCGTGGCGCTGCCCACCGTCACCAAGGCCCTGGTGTCGGGCGAGGCCTTCCCGCCCTCGCTGCGCGACTGGTTTGCCGAGCGTGGCATCGCGGGCTACCAGTGCTATGCCACCGCCGACCTGGGCCTGATTGCGTATGAAACCTCGGCCCGCGAAGGCCTGGTGCTGGATGAAGGCGTGATCGTCGAGATCGTGCGTCCCGGCACGGGCGACCCCGTGCCCGAGGGTGAGGTGGGCGAGCTGGTCATCACCACGCTCAACCCTGACTACCCGCTGATCCGCTTTGGTACTGGCGACCTGTCGGCAGTGCTGCCGGGCCGGTGCCCCACCGGCCGCACCAACACCCGCATCAAGGGCTGGATGGGCCGGGCTGACCAGACCACCAAGGTGCGCGGAATGTTCGTGCACCCCGGCCAGATCGCCACCATCGCGCGGCGCTTTCCACAGGTGCAGCGTGCCCGGCTCGTGGTCAGCGGCGAGATGGCCAACGACCAGATGGTGCTGCAGGTGGAGACCACCGAAACCGCCGAGGGCCTGGCCCACCAGCTCAGCGACGCCATCCGCGAAGTGACCAAGCTGCGCGGCGAGGTGCAGATGGTGCCGCCGGGCACACTGCCCAACGATGGCAAGGTCATCGAAGACGCGCGCAGCTACAAGTAGCCCCTGAGAGCCCGCTGACGTTCTCGCAGGGGCCGCAGGAGCGCTGCGTGAGCCGGTGCTGGCAGCGCCGGCAACGCATGCTGGCGCCCAAAAGATGTGCATGCACATCAATGGCCAGGACATCGCGCCAGCCCTTGCGACAGCGCAAAACATGTCCACTTTGCGCGCCGGGGTACCGCAGTGTTTACCCTTACAAATGCTATCTTTTGAATAGCATTCAAGCCAATAAATATCTGCGCTACAGGCCTCTTTGGCTTAAAGACCATATGGCTTGTGTGCTACGTACTATCCGCAATGTTGCCGGAAATACCCCTCGCTATCATGGCCCGTCATTTACAGGAGCACCCATGAAAACAACGCTGAAACTCGCCCTCGTCGCTGCCGCTGCAGTGGCCGCCTTTGGCGCCCATGCGCAGGACTTCCCCGCCAAGGACAAGACAGTCACCCTGGTGGTGCCCTTTGCGGCGGGTGGCCCCACCGACCGTGTGGCGCGCGACCTGGCCGAGGCGCTGCGCAAGCCTTTGGGCGCGACCGTTGTGGTGGACAACACCGCCGGCGCAGGCAGCTCGATCGGTGCCGCCCGCGTAGCCCGCGCTACACCCGATGGCTACACGCTGCTGCTCAACCACATCGGCATGTCCACCATGCCTGCGCTGTACCGCAAGCTGTCGTTCAGCGTACCCAACGACTTTGAATACCTGGGCATGGTCAACGAAGTGCCCATGACGCTGATCGCTCGCCCCACCATGCCCGCCAACAACTTCAAGGAGTTGACGGCCTGGATCCAGCAGAACAAGGGCAAGATCAACCTGGGCAACGCGGGCTTGGGTGCGGCCTCGCACCTGTGCGGACTGATGTTCAAGTCTGCCCTGCAGACGGACATGACGGATGTGCCTTACAAGGGCACGGCCCCTGCCATCACCGACCTGATCGGCGGCCAGATCGACCTGCTGTGCGACCAGACCACCAACACCACCAGCCAGATCGAAGGCAAGAAGGTCAAGGCCTATGCTGTGACCACCGCCAAGCGCCTGACCACGCCCGCGCTCAAGGACCTGCCCACCCTGGCCGAATCCGGTCTGAAGGACTTCAACGTGAGCATCTGGCACGGCCTGTACGCCCCCAAGGGCACGCCAGCCGATGTGCAGAAGAAGATCAACGACGCCCTCAAGGTCGCGCTGAAGGACCCTGAGTTCATCAAGAAGCAGGAAGCCCTGGGCGCCGTGGTCATCACCGACAAGCGCATCGATGGCCCGGAACACAAGAAGTTTGTGGCGGCTGAGATCGACAAGTGGGGCGCCGTCATCAAGGCCGCTGGCACCTACGCGGACTGATCCTTCCGCACCCGGCAGGGCTCTGAACGCAGCCCTGCCAGCCCCCAAAAAGCCGCCGCGTTGCGGCTTTTTTCATGGGTGCGTGGTGGGTTATTGATCGCACCATGCGCAAGACATAGCACCTGGCAAATCCCATGCGCCGACAGGATTGGGGTTATCCATCTGCCCCCACTGCGCCAACGCGCGTAGAACCAGGGCAGACCTTTCTCCTCCCCCCTACATCAAGGATCGATCTCCATGGCACGCACTCCCCCCCACGCACCCACTCGCCCATCCGGTGCGACAGTCGCCGTGCACCCACTTCGTACGCGACGTCGCCAGGCGCTGACCCTGGCGGCCAGTGCGCTTGCACTGGCCTGCGCGGCGGCGCTGCTGCCCACCATGGCGCGCGCCCAGGGGGCATGGCCCACCAAGCCGGTGCGCATCGTCGTGCCCTTTGCGCCCGGTGGCACGACCGACATCCTGGCCCGCGCCATGGCGCCCGAGCTGTCCAAGGCCTTCGGCCAGCAGTTCATCGTGGACAACCGCGCTGGCGCCGGCGGCAATGTGGGCGCGGAGATCGTCGCCAAGTCGCCAGGCGACGGCTACACGCTGTTGATGGGCACCGTGGGCACCCACGGCATCAACCGTGCGCTGTACGCGAAGCTGCCGTACGACCCCATCAAGGACTTTGTGCCCATCACCATGGTGGCGGCTGTTCCCAATGTGATGGTGATGAATGCCGACAAGGCCAAGGCCCAGGGCATTCACAACGTGCAGGATTTCATCCGGGTGGCCAAGGCCAACCCCGGCAAGATGAACATGGCCTCCAGCGGCAACGGCACGTCGATCCATCTGGCTGGCGAGCTGTTCAAAAGCATGACCGGCACCTTCATGCTGCACCTGCCCTACCGTGGCTCGGGCCCGGCGCTCATGGACATGGTGGCGGGCAATGCGGACGTGATGTTCGACAACCTGCCCTCGTCCATGGCGCAGATCAAGGCCGGCAAGCTCACCGCGCTGGCCGTGACCAGCTCCGAGCGCTCGGGCGCACTGCCCGATGTGCCCACCGTGGAGCAAGCGGGCGGCCCCACACTCAAGGGCTACGAAGCCAGTTCCTGGTTCGGCCTGCTGGCCCCGGCGGGCACACCCGCCGACATCGTCAACCGCATTCAGCAGGAAGTCGCCAAGTCACTGGCCACGCCCGCCATGAAGGAGCGGCTGCTGGCACAAGGCGCCATCCCCGGCGGCAACACCCCGGCGGAATTTGCCAAGCACATCGACAACGAGCACAAGAAGTGGGCTCAGGTGGTGAAGACGTCGGGGGCCAAGGTGGATTGATGGTTGGCGCCACCGCATCAGCCGTGGCGCGAGCATGGGCTGCAACGCCTGCGGACCGCACGCAGCCAGGCTGACAACGCTGGTGAGCGGTAGACGCATTCGCGATCAGGTCACACACCCCACACCACATCCACATCCGCCGCAGCACTGCGCTTGAGCATCTCGATGAACGGCGCAGCACGCTGGCGCAGGCGCACGGCCTCGTTGATTTCTTCAACCGCAGCCTCATCGTTTTCCTGCGCTTCGGGCTGCGCTTCGTCGGCGATCACGGCCGCCTCCAGCGCGGCAATGGCGCCGGGGATCTGGGCAGCGGTCACGATGCCGCTGGCGCCAGGGGTCTTGCCGATGATGGTCACGATCTGGCGCCCCTGGGGTTCGAGCATGATCAGGTCGGCGGTGGCGCGGGATTTGAACTTGTAGAGCATGGTCAAGGCCTATCGGAAGAGGTTGCCAGGGTCCGCATACATGTAGTCGCGGGTGAACGGATAGCTCGATTGTGCGCCGGGCAAAAGGCCTCTGGCCGTGTCGCCATCCGGCTTGATGGCAAGCATCTGGTGCAGCGCCATCCAGCCACGTTCAAAACCCAGGGCGCTGCCCGCAAGGTACAGGCGGTACGCACGCAAGACCTTATCACCCTGCTCCTCCCCTCCTTGTGCGACCAGCACCTCACGGGCTGCAGGCAATCGGGCTTCGAGCCCGTCGGACCACGCCCACAGCGTGCGCGCATAGTGTGGGCGCAGGTTCTCGGTGTCCACCATCTCCAGGCCTGCGCGGGCCATGTCGTGCAGCACCGTGCTCACATGCAACAGCTCGCCGCCGGGGAAGATGTACTGCTCGATAAAGTCACCCATGCCTGCGCCCAGCTGCGCGTTGTCTGCGCCCCCGGCCGTGATGCCGTGGTTCAGCACCAGCCCGCCCGGGCGCAGCAGGCGGGCCACGGTTTCAAAGTAACGCAGCATCTGTGCGCGGCCCACATGCTCGAACATGCCCACCGACGCGATCTTGTCGAAGGGCTGCTCCACCTGCAGCTCGCGGTAATCCACCAGTTGCATGCGCACGCGCCCCTGCAGCCCACGCTCTTCAATGCGCCGCTGCACATGCGCATGCTGGTTGCGCGACAGCGTGATGCCCGTGGCATCCACGCCGTAGTGTTCGGCCGCCCACAGCAGCAAGCCACCCCAGCCCGCGCCAATGTCCAGGAACCGGTCGCCGGGCTGCAGCTGCAGCTTGCGGCAGATGTGGTCGAGCTTGGCCTCCTGGGCCTGGGCCAGCGTCAGGTCTGGGGACCGGTAGTACGCACACGAATACACGCGGCGCGGATCCAGCCACAGCGCGTAGAAGTCGTCCGACAGGTCGTAGTGAAACTGCACATCGCGCGCGTCGTGCGCCAGCGTGTGCACCGCCATCGACCGCGCGCGTGTCAGCACCCTCTGCCACCAGCCATGGTGCTGGTCACGGGCCGGGTCGCGTGTCAGCAGGCCTGCGGCCGCAACCATCAGGTCGCGCATGCCGCCTTCCAGCGCCACGCGCCCCTCGACGATGGCAGCCCCCACGCTACCGATTTCGCCTGTGGCCAGCGCCACCAGGGCCATGCGGTCGCGAAAGCGCAAGGTGACGGCGGGCTCGGGCGCGCCCAGTTGCTGGCCCGCAGGCAACTGGACCGCCATCGGCACCGGCAAGGCCGCCAGCCGCCCCTCCAAGGTGTGCAGCAAGTGCTTCATGCGGCGCATCTTGAAAAATTTGCTGCACTGCGTCAACACCCCGCAATGGCATCAGGGGTTTCGCCGGGAAGGCCCCATTGACAGTATTTTGTTTAAGCCTAAACTATTTTGGCATGAACATCCTCTGCATTGGCGGTGGGCCCGCCGGTCTCTACTTCGCACTGCTCATGAAGCAGCAAAACCCCGCGCACCGCGTCACGGTGGTCGAACGCAACCGGCCGTTCGACACCTTCGGATGGGGGGTGGTGCTGTCGGACCAGACGCTGGCCAACCTGCAGGCGGCCGACGCGCCCACGGCAGCCCTGATCGGCGACGCGTTCAACCACTGGGACGATATCGAGGTGTTCTTCAAGGGGCGCAGCGTGCGCTCCACCGGCCACGGCTTCTGCGGCATTGGCCGCAAGCGCCTGCTCAACATCCTGCAGGACCGGTGCCTGGCGGTGGGCGTGGAGCTGGTGTTCGAAACCGACGTGGCCGACGACCAGGCGCTGGCTGCGCAGTACAACGCCGACCTGGTCATCGCCAGCGACGGCCTCAACAGCCGCATCCGCACCCGCTACGCAGCCACCTACCAGCCAGACATCGATCTGCGCCAGTGCCGCTTCGTATGGCTGGGCACCAAGAAAAAGTTCGACGCTTTTACGTTTGCTTTCGAGCAGACCGAGCATGGCTGGTTCCAGGCCCACGCCTACCAGTTTGACGCCGACACCTCCACCTTCATCGTCGAAACGCCCGAGGCCGTGTGGAAGGCCCACGGCCTGGACCAGATGGAACAGCCCGAGGCCATTGCATTCTGCGAAAAGCTGTTTGCCCAATACCTGGACGGCAACGCGCTCATCAGCAACGCCACGCACCTGCGCGGTTCGGCCAACTGGATCCGCTTTCCGCGCGTGATCTGCAACACCTGGGTGCACCGCGAGACCGTTGGCGGCAAGCGTGTGCCCATCGTGCTGATGGGCGACGCAGCGCACACGGCACATTTCTCGATTGGCAGCGGCACCAAGCTCGCACTGGAAGACGCCATCGACCTCGCCAACGAGTTCGCCACCGGCCTGCCCATGGACGAAGTGCTGCAGCACTATGAAGCGCGCCGCAGCGTGGAGGTGCTCAAGATCCAGAACGCCGCGCGCAACAGCACCGAGTGGTTTGAGAACGTGGCGCGCTACGCCGGCATGCCCGTGGAGCAGTTCACGTACTCGCTGCTCACGCGCAGCCAGCGCATCAGCCACGAGAACCTGCGGCTGCGCGATGCCGCGTGGCTGGAGGGCTACGAGGCCTGGCTCGCGGGTGGCAAGGCCGCGATTCCGCCCATGCTCACGCCCTTCACGCTCAAAGGCCTCACGCTCAAGAACCGCATCGTTGTCTCGCCCATGGCCACCTACAGCGCAGTCGAGGGCGTGCCGCAGGACTTTCACCTGGTGCACCTGGGCGCGCGCGCCCTCGGCGGCGCGGCGCTGGTGATGGTGGAGATGACCAGCCCCACACCCGAGGGTCGCATCACCCCCGCCTGCCCCGGCCTGTGGAACGACGCACAACAAGCCGCCTTTGCGCGCGTCGTCAACTTTGTGCACGGCAGCAGCACGGCCAAGATCGGCCTGCAGCTCGGCCACAGCGGCCCCAAGGGTTCCACCCGCGTGGGCTGGGAGGGCACGGACGAGCCGCTGGAGGCGGGCAACTGGCCCCTGCTGGCCGCCAGCCCCATCGCCTATGGCGCGCAAAACCAGACACCTGCCGCCATGACCCGCGCCGACATGGACCGCGTGACTGCCGCCTTTGCGGACAGCGCCCGCCGCGCCGTGGCCTGCGGCTTTGACTGGCTGGAGCTGCACTGCGCCCACGGCTACCTGCTGGCCAGCTTTTTGAGCCCCGCCACCAACCAGCGTACCGATGCATACGGCGGCAGCCTGGAGAACCGCTGCCGCTACCCGCTGGAGGTGCTGACCGCGCTGCGCGCCGTGTGGCCGGCCGACAAGCCGCTGAGCGTGCGTATCTCTGCGCACGACTGGCTCCCTGACGGAAATACTGCCGACGACGCCATCGCCATTGCGCGCCTCTTCAAGGCGGGAGGCGCAGACCTGATCGACGTGTCCTCCGGCCAGACCACACGCGACTCGCGCCCGGTGTATGGACGCATGTACCAGACGCCGTTTGCCGACCGCATCCGCAACGAGGTGGGTATTGCCACCATGGCGGTGGGCGCGATCACCGAGGCTGACCACGCCAACAGCATCATCGCCGCCGGCCGTGCCGACCTGTGTGCCATCGCGCGCCCCCACCTGGCCGACCCGGCCTGGACGCTGCACGCCGCCGCGCAGTTGAGCCCCGTGGCCGCAGCGCACACCGACTGGCCGGTGCAGTATCACAGCGGCCGCGACCAGATGCTGCGCGAAATTTCCAAGCAAAAGCAGGCACAAGCGCTAGTGAATCAAGCGCAAGCAGCTACCAAAAACAGAGCATCCGAGGAAGAAGGCTAGCCATGGACCTCGAAGCCCGCCTGCACGGCGCCGCTCCCAGTGAACACCCCGAGGCCCTGCGCCTGTGGCTGCGCCTGCTCACCTGCACCCAGCTCATCGAAAAACAGGTGCGCAGCCACCTGCGCGCGCAGTTCGACACCACCTTGCCACGCTTTGACCTGATGGCCCAGCTGGAGCGCGCGCCAGACGGCATGAAGATGAAGGAACTCTCGCGCCGCATGATGGTGACGAGCGGCAACATCACCGGCATCACCGACCAGCTCGTGGCCGAAGGGCTGGTGGAGCGCATGGACGTGGAAGGCGACCGCCGCGCGTACCTCGTGCGCCTCACGCCGCAAGGCCGCGAGCAGTTCAACACCATGGCACGCCAGCACGAGCAATGGATCGTCGAGGCCTTCGCCACGCTGGGCGAGCGCGACATCAGCACCTTGTACCGCCTGCTGGGCAAGGTGAAAGAACACACACAAAACAATTCTTTGGAGACAGCCGAATGAAACACTTCATCGGGGCGAGCAACCCCATGCGCGAGCAGTTCAACCCGCAAGCCAGCTATGTGGCCGAGCACTTTGCCTGGACCTTTGCCGATGGTGTGGGCACCGTCACGCTCAACCGCCCGGACCGCAAGAACCCTCTCACCTTCCAGAGCTATGCCGAGCTGCGCGACTCCTTCTACGCGCTGCGCTTTGCCACCGATGTGAAAGCCATCGTTGTCACGGGTGCGGGCGGCAACTTCTGCTCAGGCGGCGACGTGCACGAGATCATCGGCCCGCTCACCACCATGACCATGCCCGAGCTGCTGGAGTTCACGCGCATGACGGGTGACCTGGTGAAAGCCATGCGCGCCTGCCCGCAGCCCGTGCTGGGCGCCATCGACGGCATCTGCGCCGGTGCGGGCGCCATGATGGCGCTGGCCTGCGACATGCGCTACGGCACCGAGGCCACCAAGACCGCGTTCTTGTTCACCCGCGTGGGCCTGGCCGGCGCCGACATGGGCGCCTGCGCACTGCTGCCGCGCATGATCGGCCAGGGCCGCGCCAGCGAACTGCTGTTCACCGGCCGCGCGATGACAGCGCACGAGGGTCTCGCCTGGGGCTTCTTCAACGATTTGTATGAGAGCGCTGACCTGCTGGCCAACGTGCAGGCCACCGCGCGCGCGCTGGCCGATGGTCCCACCTTCGCCCACGGCATGACCAAGACCATGCTGAGCCAGGAGTGGAGCATGACCATCGAGCAGGCCATCGAGGCCGAGGCGCAGGCGCAGGCCATCTGCATGCAGACCGAAGACTTCCGGCGTGCGTACGAGGCGTTTGCCGCCAAGCAAAAGCCCGTGTTCCAGGGAGATTGAACCCATGCACGTCGCAACGCCCCCGGCCCCCCGCCCGCCCTCGACGGCGCACCTGGCCCTGCCCTTTTTTGACGATGCCCACCGCACCCTCGCCGAGGGCCTGGTGCCCTGGGCGGCCGCGCAAGAAGTGGATGAAACCGACGACCGCGCTGCTTGCCGCGACTGGGTGCAGCGCCTGGGCGCGGGCGGCTGGCTGCGCTACTGCGTGCCCGCGGCGCACGGCGGCGCGCTGCCGGCGCTCGACTCGCGCGCGCTGGTGCTGCTGCGCGAAACGCTGGCCTACCACTCGCCGCTGGCGGACTTTGCGTTTGCGATGCAAGGACTGGGCAGCGGTGCGATCACGCTGGCGGGCAGCCCCGCGCAGCACGCGCACTACCTGCAAGGCGTGGCGCGTGGCGAACTGATTGCTGCGTTCGCGCTGAGCGAGCCCGAGGCGGGGTCAGATGTGGGCGCTATGCAAACCATAGCTGCCAGCACAGATTCGACTAGCGCTACAGGCACTTTTTGCTTGAACGGCACCAAAACCTGGATCAGCAACGGCGGCATCGCCGACTTCTACTGCGTGTTCGCCAAGACCAACCCGAGCGGCGGCACGCGCGGCATCAGCGCCTTCATCGTCGATGCGAACACGCCGGGCCTGGACGCCTCGCGCCATATCCATGTGATGGCGCCCCACCCGCTGGCCACGCTGCAGTTCACCAACTGCAACGTGCCCGCCACCGCGCTGCTGGGCGACGAGAATGGCGGCTTCAAGCTGGCCATGCGCACGCTCGACATCTTCCGCGCATCGGTGGCCGCCGCCGCACTGGGCATGGCGCGCCGCGCACTGGCCGAGGCCGTGCACCACGCCCGCCAGCGCCGCATGTTCGGCCAGACGCTGGCGGACTTTCAGCTCACGCAGGCCAAGATCGGCGAGATGGCCGCGCTGGTGGACAGCGCCGCGCTGCTCACCTACCGCGCGGCCTGGCTGCGCGACACGGGCCAGGCGCGCGTGACTGCCGAAGCTGCGATGGCGAAGATGACCGCCACTGAAAACGCCCAGCGCGTCATCGACATGGCGCTGCAGCTGCACGGCGGGCGCGGCGTGGAAGTGGGCAGCAAGGTCGAATCGCTGTACCGCGACATCCGCTCGCTGCGCATTTACGAAGGCGCCACCGAAGTGCAGCAGCTCATCATCGGTAAGGCCGTTTTGCAGGAGTAATCGCATGAAAGCCCCCTCCGCCCAGCCCGACCATTTCGTGCACGACCGCCTGCCTGCACCCGAGGCCTGGCCAACACTGCGCTACGACCTGCCCGAACTGCAGATCGCCCACCAGGCCAACCTGGTGCAGGCGCTGTTCGACCAGGCCGAACGTGCGGGCCACATCGACCGCCCCCTGTTGCGCGGCCCGCACCGCACGTATACCTACCGCGACGCCCGCACCGAGGCCGCGCGCATTGCCGAGGTACTGACGCAGGACCACGGCCTCGTGCCCGGCAACCGCGTGCTGCTGCGCGGAGGCAACACGGTGGAGATGGCGCTGGCCTGGCTGGGTACCGTCTACGCGGGGCTGGTGGCGGTGGCCACCATGCCGCTGCTGCGCGCGGTGGAGCTGGGCAGCATCATCGACCGAGCCCAGCCCACGCTGGCACTGTGCGACGGCCGCCTGCTGGCCGAGCTGCAGGCCGCGCAGACGCAGCACCCCGTGCTCGCCACCATCGTGCCCTTCCACACAGCGCCGGATGCAGCCGACCTGCTGCAGCGCGCGCAGGGCAAGCCCGGCACCACGCCGCCCTGCCCCACGTCGGCAGACGACATCGCGCTGATGGCGTTCACCTCGGGCACCACAGGTTCCCCCAAGGCGGCCGTGCACACGCACCGCGATGTGCTGGCAGGCTGCGAGGCCTGGCCGCGCCATGTACTCAAGGCCACGCCCGATGACATCGTGGCGGGCTCGCCACCGCTGGCGTTCACCTTTGGCCTCGGTGGCTTGCTGGTGTTTCCGATGTGGGCCGGGGCCAGCGTGTACTTCCCCGACCAGCCCTACACGCCCGAGACCATGGTGCGCCTGATGCGCGACGCGGGCGTGACCATCTGCTACACCGCCCCCACCTTCTACCGGCAGATGGCACCCTTTGCCAAGCAGATCGGCCTGCCCCAGCTGCGCACCAGCGTGAGCGCGGGCGAGGGCCTGCCCGACGCCACACGCCAGCTGTGGAAGGAGGCGACCGGCCTCGACATGACGGACGGTATCGGCGCCACGGAGATGTTCCACATCTTCATTTCCTCGCCCGGCGGTGAGAGCCGGCGCGGCGCCATCGGCAAGGTGGTGCCCGGCTACACCGCCAAGGTGGTGGACGACGATGGCAATGAGCTGCCACGCGGCACCGTGGGCAAGCTCGCGGTGATCGGCCCCACGGGCTGCAAGTACCTCGACGACCCGCGCCAGGCCAAGTACGTGAAGGACGGCTGGAACTACCCGGGCGATGCGTTCACGCAAGACGCCGACGGCTACTTTTTCTACCAGGCGCGCGACGACGACATGATCATCACCGCCGGCTACAACGTGGGCGGCCCCGAGGTGGAAGACGCCCTGCTGCGCCACCCGGCCGTGGCCGAGTGCGGCGTGATCGGCGTGCCCGACGAAGAACGCGGCATGGTGGTCAAGGCCATCTGCGTCTTGAAGCACGGCCACACGGGCGATGCCGCCATGGTCAAGACGCTACAGGACCATGTGAAAGCCACCATCGCCCCGTTCAAATACCCGCGCGTGGTGGAGTTCGTCACGGCGCTGCCCCGCACCGAAACCGGCAAGCTGCAGCGTTTCAAGCTGCGCCAGGGTGCGGCCGCATCACCCTCCGCCGCGTCGCCCACTTCCACAAAAACAACATGACGATGAAAAACACCCTTTTGCAGCCCGAGGGCTGGGTCACCCCCAAGGGCTACGCCAACGGCGTGGCCGCACGCGGCACCATGGTCTTTACCGGCGGACAGATCGGCTGGAATGCGCAGCAGCAGTTCGAGAGCGACGACTTCATCGACCAGACGAGGCAGACGCTGCTGAACGTGCGGGCGGTGCTGGAGGCTGGCGGCGCGGGCCCCGAGCACCTGGTGCGCCTGACCTGGTACGTGACCGACCGCAACGAATACAACAGCCGCTTGAAGGAGCTGGGCGCAGTCTACCGAGAGGTGCTGGGCAAGAACTTTCCGGCGATGGCCTGCGTGCAGGTGGCGGGGCTTATGGAAGAGCGCGCGAAGATCGAGATTGAAGCAACCGCTGTAATCCCGGACTGAGCTTTTCCAGCCACCGCTGCAGCGCTTGCCCGTACAGAATGAACGCCAGCGCCGACCCAATCAACGGCAGCGCGGCAAACACCCAGCCCGTGAGCAGCTCGCCCCCCAGCGCCACGCCCACCAGCAAAGCCACCGCAGGGTTCACAAACGAATAGCTACCCGCCAGCGCGGCCGATGTGTTCTGCAGCAGCCACAGGTACGCATTGAGCGCTACCAAAGTGCCAAACACCAGCAGATAGACCAACGCCGCCCACGACTTGGCAGTGACCTGGCCCAGGGCGCTCAACGGCTCAAACCACAACGCCACCACCAGCCCCATGGCGCCCCCCGCAAACCACTGCGCGGCCGATGCCATGGCGGGCGCAGGTAGCGACAGCTTGCGCGATGCATACGAGCCCACACTCCAGCACAGCGGAGCACCAAAGGCCAGCAGCGCACCGAGCCAGGTGGCTGAAAAGTCGCCCTCCAGCGCCAGCAGCAGCGCACCCACCACGCCCAGGGCCAGGCCGATCCAGCTGGTGAAGGGCACCCGCTCGCCGCCCCAGCGCGACCACAGCGCCAGCCACATCGGCATGGTGGTGACCACCGTGGCCATCAGGCCAGAGCCGATGCCCAGCTTCTGCGCAAAACCCATCAGGTTCATGGCCAGAAACACCATGCAGCCACCCACCACCGCCGAGTTGCGCCATTGCACCCACGTGGGCAATGCATGGCCTTGCCACAACGCAATCAGCAGCATCACCCCCCCTGCACACAGAAAGCGGATCGCATTCATCAGCAGTGGCGGCATGCTCTGCAGCGCAATACCAATGGCGAAATAGGTAGTGCCCCAGACGATGTAGACCAACAGCAGTGCCATGGCCACCGCCCCTTTGCGCTGTGCGCGGGCTTGCGCATTGAAAATTGCCGGCATATTCTTCACCTGACCGAATAATTTATGGAAACCGCAAGGTTTTCGGAATTTTTACCAAAATCGAGCGGCTATGCAAGCAAATATTCAGACAGATGACATGGACGCCAGAATTATTTCGGCGCTAGGCGCCGATGGGCGACGTTCCTATGCCGATGTGGGGGCCGAAGTGGGACTGTCCACCGCCGCCGTGCACGAGCGCGTGAAGAAGCTGCTGGACAAGGGCGTGATTCGCCGGTTTTCGATCAGCGTGGACCCGGAGCGCGTGGGGCTGAACTTCACCGCGTTTGTGGCGATCCGCAACGATGGCGGCGCGCACTGCCGCGACATTGCGCCGCGCCTGCGCGGTATCCCCCAGGTGGAGGAGTTGCACAGCGTGGCTGGCGAGCACGACTTCCTGGCCAAGATCCGCACCACGCACGCGCGCGGGCTGGAGGACGTGCTCTACGAGATCAAGGCGATTCCCGGCGTGGCGCGCACCACGAGCACCGTGGTCCTGAATACCGAATTCGAGGACCGGCCGCTGGACCTGGGCTGGGTGAATGGCGACAAGGGAGGTTGACGCGCGGAGGCTGCCTCGGCTTGGTCGCGCGGCTTTTTACGCAGCCACCGGGGCGAGTTCAGCCGCAGCGGCAATAGCCGCTGGAGCTGGTGCCAGCCGCTGCACCAGCGCCATGTAATAGCCCAGCGGGGGCGTGACCAACCCCGGCACCTTGGCGTGGTCGTCATAGCGGCGCAGGCGGATGGCCTCCTGCGCGAAGGGCTGGGCCGCAAAATGCATCGCCTCTTTGGGCGTGAAGGGCCCGCCCTGCAGCACCAGGCTGTGCTGCGATGCGGGCGACAGTGTCTCCCAGTACCCCGGCTCCATGGTGCACAGGTAGCGCTTGGCATCCACATGCAGGCGGATGGGCTCCAGCACGGCGTCCGACAGCAGGCCACGCAAGAACGGGATGGCCATGTACTGGTGCAGGTCGTCCTGCTCGGCCGTATCGCCCCCGGGCGCCAGCAGGTGTCCCAGGTCGTGCAGCAGGGCCGCGACGACAGTGGCCGGGGTTTCACCCGATTTTTCGGCCCACTGTGCACACTGCAGCGCATGCTCCAGCTGGCTGACCGCCTCGCGGCCGTACTGGTTCACGCCCCGGGTAGCGAGCAGGTGGGCAATGTCTTCAAGGCTCAATGCCATCGTCTTTCCTTATCAGACCAAGGCCTTGCGGATGCGGGCCGACACCAGGTCGATGACACTCACCGTGACCACGATGATGAGCATCACCGCGCAGGTCTCGGCGTACTGAAAGCCCCGGATGATTTCCCACAGCACCACCCCAATGCCCCCGGCGCCCACCATGCCCACTACCGAGGCCGAACGCACGTTGGCCTCGAAGCGGTACAGCGTGTACGAGATCCACAGCGGCATGACCTGCGGGATCACGCCATAGATGATTTCGTGCAGTGCGCTCGCACCGGTGGAGCGGATGCCTTCCACCGGCTGTGGGTCAATTGCCTCCACGGCTTCGGAGAACAGCTTGGCCAAGGTACCCGAGGTGTGGATCCACAGGGCCAGGACACCCGCAAAAGGCCCCAGGCCGACGGCCACCACAAACAGCATGGCAAACACCATTTCGTTGATGGCGCGGCACGCGTCCAGCACGCGGCGCACCGGCTGGTAGACCCACCAGGGCACGATGTTGGACGAGGCCAGCAGTGCCAGCGGCACGGCGGTGACCACCGCCAGCGCCGTGCCCCACAGCGCGATCTGCAGCGTGACCAGCATCTCCTGCACATAGATCTGCCATTGCGCAAAATTGGGCGGAAAGAACTCCGCCGCATAGCTGACCATGTTGCCCGAATCGCTCCATAGGTCGAGCGGGCGCATGTCGGCACCCTTCCAGGACGCCGCCAGCAACACCAGCAGGATGCCCCACGACAGGTACCAGGCCAGGCTGCGCTTGGGCGACGTGGTGTTGGCCAGCGTGGCCAGCGAGGGATTCAAAGCAGAGGACATGGAGACACCCGGGCCGCAACAAGAAACCTACGGATTACTTCAACGACGCCAGCTGCTGGTCGATCTCGGCCAGGCGGGTCTTCTTGTCGGCATCGGCCAGCGTCGCGTCGGCCTCGATCTTGTTGCGCTTGCCGAAGAGGTCCAGCTGGCGGATGGGGGTGAGCTGTGCATTCGTTGATGGCTTGAAGCCCGAGAGCTTGGAGATCTTCATCACGATCTCCTTCTCGCGCGCATCGGTCTTGGCGTAGTTGTAGAAGAAGTCGCGGATCTTGGTCTTGGTGGCCTCGGGCAAGTCCTTGCGCATCACCAGCGGGTCCAGCGGAATCAGGGGCGAGGTCCAGACGATCTTGATGTCCTTGAACTTCTCGGGCTGGCGCTCCTTGATCTTTTCCAGGTTCTCGCTGTTGTTGGTGGCCACATCCACCTGCTTGTTGGCCACGGCCAGCGCGTTGGTCTCGTGGTTGGCGCTGCGCGTGATCTTGAAGTGCGTCTTCGCGTCGATCTTGTTCTGTGCAAAGGCGTAGTAGCCGGGCACCAGGAAGCCCGAAGTGGAGTTGGGGTCGCCGTTGCCAAAGCTCAGCGACTTGCCGTTCTTGAGCACGCATCCAGGGTGGCCAGGGGGCTGTCCTTGTGCACGATGAGGTGCGAGTAGTAGCCCTGCGTGCCGTCGGCGTTCACCATCTGCGCAAAGACTTCGCCGTTGGCGCGGTCCACGGCTTCCATGGCCGACTTGTTGCCCAGCCAGGCCACCTGCATCTTGTTGAAGCGCATGGCTTCGATGAGGCCTGCGTAGTCGGATGCAAAGAAGGCATTGATCTTCAGACCGGTCTGCTTGGCCATGTCATCCAGCAGGGGCTGCCAGTCGGCCTTGAGGTTTTGCGAGGCCTCGGTCGAGATCATGCCGAAGTTGATGTCCTGGGCCAACGCGCCCGTGGTCAAACCCAGCCCGATCGTCAGGGCGGCACACAGTTTCTTGAACATGTTGAAAACTCCAGAGAAAGGAATTGAAAAGAAACAAAAAGACCGTTCAGGCGGCCTGGACCATGGCGGGCGCCCACTGTGGGACGGGTGTTGGGGCGTGCACGGGTGCTGTGGGGGCACCCGCTGCATCCGACAGAATTTCGTCGGCGTGCACGCCATAGAGGCTGCGCAGCAGTGCGGGCGTGAGGGCCGCAGATGGGCCGTCGTACACCACCTGGCCGTGGTGCAACGCCACCACGCGGGGGCAGTATTTGATGGCCACATCCACCTGGTGCAGCGACACGATGACGGTGCAGCGGTCCTCGCGGTTGATGCGGGCCAGAATGTCCATGACCTTGCGCGAGGATTCGGGGTCCAGCGAGGCGATGGGCTCGTCGGCCAGCACCACCTTGGCGCCCTGCACCAGCGTGCGGGCAATGGCCGCGCGCTGCTGCTGCCCGCCGGACAGGGTGGAAGCACGTTGTGCATGGCATTCGGCAATGCCCACGCGGTGGAGCGCTTCCAGCGCCAGCGCGCGCTCCTGCGGCTTGAACATGCGCAGCCAGCCGCGCCACCAGGGCGTGCGGTGCAGCAGGCCCACCAGCACGTTCATCAACACCGGCAAGCGGTCCACCAGGTTGAACTGCTGGAACACAAAGCCCACCTGCGAACGCACCTTGCGGATGTCACTGTGGATGCGCCCGCCCTGCTGCACGCAGCGGCCGTCCACCTCGATCAGCGAATCGCTGGACGCATCGGCCACCACCAGACCCGCCACGTGGCGCAGCAGGGTGGACTTGCCCGAGCCCGATGCACCGATCAACGCCACCATCTCGCCGCGCTGCACGCTGAGGTTGATGTCGCGCAGGGCGTGTTTGCCGTTGGCGAAGTGCTTGTTCAGTTGGTGGATGTGCAGTGCGGCAGTCATGGCAGCCTCCTGGGGGTTAAGTCGTCTAGACAACCGGAGTGTGGTTGTCGGGCGTGACAGTGCTTTGACAGTTGGGAGAAGTTTGGATGTCAGGAAACGACCTGCACGCGCTCTACAGGACGCGCTGCCCTTCGCGCCACACCCCACGCACCACGGCCTGGCGACCGCCATCAGGCAGCTCGGCCATGTGCACCTGCACCAGGTCGGCGCGCAGGCCGGGCGCCAGCGCGCCCCGGTCCAGCATGCCCGCCGCCTTGGCCGGGTTGTGGGTGACGGTGGCCACAGCCTGTGGCAAAGGCAGGATGTCGTCCTGCACCAGCCGCATCACCGCGCTAAGCAGACTGCCGGGCACATAGTCGGACGAGAGGATGTCCAAGAGCCCCCTGCGCGCCAGGTCGGCCGCCGCCACGTTGCCCGAATGCGAACCACCGCGCACCACGTTGGGCCCGCCCATCACGGTGAGCAAGCCACGTTCGTGCGCGGCCTGGGCTGCGGCCAGTGTGGTCGGGAACTCCGACATCGCGGCCCCTTCGGCATGGGCCTGCTCCACATGGGCCACCGTGGTGTCGTCGTGGCTGGCCAGCGAGATGCCGTGTGTGCGGCAGTAATCCACAAAGTACGCACGGTGTGGCTCGGCGTACTGCGCCTGCAGTGTGGCCGCGTGCGCCACCTGGCGCTCGAACTTCTCGGCGCTCCAGCCCTTCTTGCCGGTGTAGTAGGTGCGCGCCTGCTCGATGTTCTCCCACTGGCGCTGGCCCGGAGTGTGGTCCATCAGCGAGATCAACGACAGGCGCGGGTGGCCGTGGAAGGGCTCGAACAGGTCGATGGTGTTGGGCGCAGGCAGCTCGCAGCGCACATGCAGGTGGTGGTCGGCCCGCAGCAGGTTGCGCTCGGTGCAGGTGTCGATGGTGTCGAGCACACGGTTCCAGGCGCTGCCGCGCAGGCTGTCCACATCGGCCTCGCCCACGCCCAGCGCGTCCAGCACCGTGGTGATGCCTGCGGCCGCAATCTCGGCGTCGTGCGCCAGCAGTGCGGGCATCTCGGCCCATTGCACCTTGGGTCGCGGCATCAGGTGGCGCTCGAAATTGTCGGTGTGAATCTCCACCAGCCCGGGCAGCAGGTAGTCGCCCCCCAGGTCGATGCCTTGCAAGGCCGCAGTGCCCCCACTATCCAGCGACGCAATGCGCCCGCCATCCACCTGCAGGCTGCCCAACACCACTTCGCCCGGCAGCACCATGCGGGCGTTCTTGAACACGGTTGCATTCATGCCGATGCTCCCCGAAAGTCACCCACGTTCACGCGGCGCGTGGCCACCGCCGCACCCACCTGCGCATCGTGAAAGATGCCCACCAGGGCCGCCCCGCGCGCCACGGCCTCGCGAATCATGGCAATCACGGTCTCGGTGTTGGCTGCATCGAGCGATGCGGTGGGCTCGTCCAGCAACAGCAACGGCTTGGGCTTGATCATGTTGCGGGCAATGTTGATGCGCTGCTGCTCCCCGCCCGAGAAGGTGGCGGGCGGCAGGTGCCACAGCCGCTCGGGAATGCGCAGGCGGGTCAGCCACTGGCGGGCGGCCTCGCGCGCGACCTCGATGTCCCCAGGGTCGTCTCCGGCGTCTTCCGCCAGTGGTTCGGCCACCACGTCCAGCGCCGACACGCGCGGGATGACCCGCAGGAACTGGCTCACATAGCCCACGGTATCGCGCCGCAGCTGCACCAGCGCACGCGGCGTGGCCTGTGTCACATCCACCACGGCGCCATCGGTCGAGCGCACGGTGATGCTCCCTGCATTGACCCGGTAATTGGCGTAGATCATCTTGAGCAGCGTGCTCTTGCCCATGCCCGAGGGGCCGTCCAGCACCACACATTCACCGGGCTGGACGGCCAGGTCCACGTGGGCGAGCACAGGCAGTTCGATGCCGTTCTGGTGGTGCAGGGTGAAGCGCTTGGCCACTCCCTGCATCTGGAGAATGGGTGCAATGGAAGGTTGGTTCATGGCTGCAGTACCGAAGAAACGAGGAGCTGGGTGTAGGGGTGTTGCGGGTCGTCGAGCACCTGGTCGGTCAGGCCCGCTTCGACCACGCGGCCGCGTTGCATGACCACCATGCGGTGGGCCAGCAGGCGTGCCACGGCCAGGTCGTGCGTGACCACAATGGCCGCCAACTGCATCTGCCGCGTGAGCTGGCGCAGCAGGTCCAGCAGGCGCGCCTGCACCGACACATCCAGGCCCGAGGTGGGTTCGTCCATGAACACCAGGCGTGGCTGCGTGACCAGGTTGCGGGCAATCTGCAGGCGCTGGCGCATGCCGCCCGAAAACGTGCGTGGTGCGTCGTCGATGCGCGCGGCATCGATCTCCACACGCTGCAGCCATTCCGTGGCCGTGGCGCGCAGGCGGCCATAGTGGCGCTCGCCCAGGCCCATCAGGCGCTCGCCCACATTGGCACCGGCGGATACATCCATGCGCAGGCCGTCCGCCGCGTTCTGGTGCACAAAGCCCCAGTCGGTGCGCGCCAGCAGGCGCTGCTGCGCTTCTGTCATGGCGTAGATGTCCTGCAGCTCGCCGCTGCGCTGGCGGAACTGCACCGTGCCTTCGTCCGGGGCGCTGCGTGCTGCAATGGCGTTGAGCAGCGTGGACTTGCCGGAGCCCGACTCGCCCACCACGGCCAGCACCTCGCCGGGCCACAGGTCAAAGGACGCGCTTTGCAGCGCCACGCGGTCGCCATAGCGCTTGCTGACGTTGCGCACGCTCAGCAGCGGCGCAGAAGGTTCGGGGTGATTCATGTGAGGGTCTCGACAACAAAGCTCAGGCCATGCTGCGCAAAGCCCAGGGATTCATAGAAGGCATGCGCGCCCTTGCGGCGGGCGTTGGACGAGAGCGCGAGCTTGTAGCAGCCCGCGTCGCGCGCCTGCTGCATGGCGTGGGCCATCATCTGGCGGCCAATGCCTCGGCCCTGCTGGTCCTGTGCCACCACCACGTCTTCCACGATGGCCGAGGGCGTGCCCCGATGCGCCAGGTTGTGCATGACGAGCAGCGCATAGGTGCCCACCACGGCGCCGTGCTGCGCGGGGTCGCAGGCCACCCACAGGCGGTAGCTGGGGTAGCGGGCGAACTGGGACCATACGGCCTCGGCTTCTTCCAGGGTCAGCACGTCGGCCGGGCTGTCTTCAATGGCGGCATACAGCACCAGCACGCTCTCCAGGTCGGCCTGCCGGGCTTCGCGAATGTGCACGGCGCTCATGCCGCGCCGCCTTGCACCTGCCCGGCTTCGGCCTGCAGCGCCTGGCGCTCCTGGCAGTAGTCCGAGTCTGAACACACATGCATGCGCCCGCCCTGGTCGTCGGTGATGACCTCGTCCAGAAAACTGTCGGTGGCGCCACACAGCGCGCAGGCAGCATCCCAGCGCTGCACCTCGAACGGGTGATCCTCAAAACCCAGGCTCTCCACCGGTGTATAGGGCGGCACGGCGTAGATGCGCTTTTCGCGGCCCGCGCCAAACAGCTGCAGCGCGGGGTTCATGTGCATCTTGGGGTTGTCGAACTTGGGGATGGGCGACGGCGCAATCACATACCGGTCGTTGACCAGCACGGGGTAGTCGTAGGTGGTGGCGATGTGGCCGTAGCGTGCGATGTCTTCGTAGAGCTTGACGTGCATAAGCCCGTACTCGGCCAGGCCATGCAGAGTGCGCGTCTCGGTCTCGCGCGGCTCCAGGCGCTGCATGGGCTCGGGCACCGGCACCTGGTAGACGATGACCTGGCCTTCGGCCAGCGGCGTCTCGGGGATGCGGTGGCGCGTCTGGATCAGCGTGGCTTCGCGCGTGCGGGTGGTGGTCGTCACGGCCGTGGTGCGCTCAAAGAAGCGGCGGATGTTGACGGCGTTGACCGTATCGTCCGAGCCTTGATCGATGACCTTGAGGCAATCCTCTGGGCCGATGATGGACGCCGTGACCTGGATGCCACCCGTGCCCCAGCCGTAGGGCAGCGGCATCTCGCGCGAGCCAAACGGCACCTGGTAGCCGGGGATGGCCACTGCCTTGAGGATGGCGCGGCGGATCATGCGCTTGGTGCGCTCGTCCAGGTAGGCAAAGTTGAAGTGGCCGTCCACCGGTGCAGCGTCGGCGGGCAAGCCCATCACGGCGGGTTCCATGGGGGCGTTCATGCGGCATCTCCCTGTTCGGTGGTGGCGGGGTTTGCAGCGGCGCGCATCTTGCGCACCAGCTCCAGCTCGGACTGAAAGTCCACGTAGTGCGGCAGCTTCAGGTGCTGCACGAAGCCAGACGCCTCCAGGCTGTCGCTGTGGCCCAGCACGAACTCCTGCATCTGTGCGGGCGACTCCACCGGCTCGCCCAGCTCATCGGCACGCAGGGCGCGGTCCACCAGGCTCATGGCCATGGCCTTGCGCTCGCTGTGGCCAAACGCCAGGCCATAGCCGCGCGTGAACTGCGGGGGCTGGCTCTTGCTGCCCGCAAACTGGTTCACCATTTCGCATTCGGTGATCTCGATGTCACCGATCTCGATGGCAAAGCCCAGCTCTTCGGGTACGACCTCCACCGCTACCGTGCCCAGGCGCACCTCACCCACAAACGGGTGCGAGTGCGAATAGCCGCGCTGCGTGGAATACGCCATGGCGAGCAGGAAGCCCTCGTCGCCGCGCGCCAGGTTTTGCAGGCGCGTGGCCCGGTTGGCGGGGAAGCGCAGCGGCTCGCGGGTCAGGTCCGTGGGCGCGGGGTCGCCCGGGGGCACGGGGCGGGTTTCGATCAAGCCTTCCTGGTTGAGCAGATCCACCACACGGGGGGTGGGGCCGGGCGGCACAGCCGCTGGCGCAGCGGCAGGTGGCGCCACCGGGCCTTCGGCCAGCAGCTTGAAGTCCAGCAGGCGCTGCGTGTAGTCGTAGGTGGGGCCCAGCACCTGGCCGCCCGGCAGGTCCTTGAAGGTGGCGGAGATGCGCCGGTCCAGCACCATGCGGCTGGTGTCCAGCGCGCAGGTGGTGCCCAGGCGCGGCAGCGTGGCGCGGTAGGCGCGCAGCAAAAAGATGGCTTCCACCAGGTCGCCTGCTGCCTGCTTGATGGCAAGGGCCGCAAGCTCGGGGTCGTACACCGATCCCTCGGTCATCACCCGGTCTACGGCCAGCTTGAGCTGCTGGCGGATCTGCGGCACCGAGAGTTCGGGCTCAGAGACATCGCCCCGGCGCTGGCGGGCCAGCAGCTGGTAGCTGTTGAGAATGGCGGCTTCTCCGCCTTTGACGGCTACGTACATGCTCAAGCCTCCTGAAGGGCAGTGGCACCGCGCGTTGTCCGCGTGGTACGTGGCAGACCGACGATGTGGTCTGCAGTGGCCAGCAGCAGATCCACACCGCGTGGAAACACCCCATGGTTGGCCGCCCACTGGGCCTCGAAGTCGTCGGGCAAACCATCCACCCGCAAGGCCGCCACCTCCTGGATGCCGGGGCCGCGCAAGTGCCACGCATCACTCGCGTCCGTCGTGGTGGCGGCGGCACGCGATACATCGACCACGCAAGTCGCTGACTGGTCGGGGTAGATGTCGGTACCCAGGGCCAGACGGTTCAGGGCAGGCAGCGCATCACCCTGCGCCACCCACACAAAGCGAGCCTGCGCAGCGTCGGCCACCACAGTGCAGCCTGTGTGAAAGCGCAGCCAGGCACCGGCATCACTGGCTGCCAGCTTGGGCGAGAGCCACAAGGTGCAGTCGCTGTCGAGCAGCGCCAGCAGCACGGCAGCCGATGCGGAATGCCCCACGGCAGGAGCCTGCGCATCGTGTTCGACCGCGACCGTGCGGCCGGGGTGTGACAGCGCCTGCAGCACCGCGCGGAACACCGCCTGGCTGCCAAAGGCTTCATTCGAAAATCCGGCACCCAGCGATGCCAACGGGGTCGTGCTCATTCGGTGTCCTCGTCGTTGTCGGCACCGCTCTCGCGCGCCACGGTAAAGAAGTCCACCTTGGTGCTGGCGGCCCGCGCCTGGCGCTCGGCCTGGGTGTTGCGCAGGTGGTTGCGGATGGGTTCGAGCAGTTGTGCGTCCAGCACCGGTTGCTGAACAGGGTCTTGCAGCAGCGCATCGGCCAGGGCCGCCAGCTGCACCTGGCGGTGCGAGCGGCCCAGCACGTAGGCCACGCCCACAGTGGCCTTGGCGGCGTCCGATGCGTCGGCCACGCGCAGCGCGCAGCGGGTGACGGTGACCTCGCCCAGGTTGAAGCGCTCGCCCGTGCCACCGGCACGGCCCTGCACCATCATCAGGCCGGTCTCTGGTGCACGCAGCCAGCGCGCGGGGCGCGTGGCGTGCTCGTGCAACGCAGATTCGAGCAGCCCCAGCGGCGCCCGGGTCAGCAGCGCCATCCACTGCGCGCGGCCCAGGGGGCGGCCCGGCCCCGGGTTGTCAAAGGCTTGAAACATGGAAGTGGTACCCTGAAAGTTGTATAGACAAATTGAACAACTGGCGCCAGCTTAAAGAGCGCGCATGTAGGTTTCATGACAGCCAGCACCACCTCTCTCACGACCCCGTTGCAGGTCCCGCAAGCACCACCATTGCGCCCTGCGCGCGACAGCTTCTGGACGCGCATTGCCGCCGAGTTGGCCGAGGCCATCGGCAGCGGCGTCTATCCGCCAGGCCAGCGACTGCCCTCGGAACACGCGCTGGCCGAGCAGTTCGGCGTGAACCGCCACACCATTCGCCGCTCGCTCGCCAGCCTGTGCAGCCAGGGGCTGGTGCGCATCACGCAGGGCAGCGGCACCTATGTGGAAGACTTTGCGGTGGACCTGGTGCTGGGCAAGCGCACGCGCCACCAGCAGGGCCTGGCACAGGCCGGTCTGCGCGGCAGCCTGGTGGTGCTGCAGGCCCAGACCACGCGCGCCACGGCGGCGCTGGCCAAGGCGCTGCAGGTGCCTGCACGCAGCCCGCTGCTGGCGCTGCGCGTGCGGGGCGACGCCGAGGGCCAGCCCCTGCACATCAGCGAGCGCTACTTTCCCCTGCCCCGCTTCGAAAACCTGGCGGCCGTGGTGCGCGAAACGGGCTCCATCACCGCAGGCTTCACCGCCCACGGCGTGGCCGACTACACGCGCCGCGAAAGCCGCATCACCGCCGAGCTGCCCAGCGCCGAAGTGGCCGCCCAGTTGCGCCAGCCCACCTCACGCCCCGTGCTGCAGGTAGAGAGCCTGAACGTGGACCTGGCAGGCACGCCCATCGAATGGGCGCGCGCCTGGTTTGCGGGCGACCGCGTGAAACTGACCATTGACCACGATGAACACGCCTGACATGTCCCCCACCCACCACCGCTATGCGGTCTATTTCGCACCCAACCCGGGCAGCCTGGGCTGGCTCGCCGGCAGCCACTGGCTGGGGCGCTGCGCTGCGCTGCTGCAGCCGCTGCAGCAGCTCGCCATCGACGGCGTGGCGGCGGACGACCTGCACCGCCTGACCGCAGCGCCCCGCCGCTACGGCTGGCACGCCACGCTCAAGGCGCCGTTTGCACTGGCGCCCGGCACCGACTGGATCACGCTGCACCAGGCCGTGCAGTCCGTGGCGCGCGGGCTGCAACCCTTTGTGCTGCCGCCCCTGCAGGTGCAACGCATCGACGACTTTCTGGCGCTGGTGCCCCCGGCGTTGCACCCCGCCAATACGCAGATCCAGGAGACCGCCGCCACCTGCGTGACGGCGCTGCAGCCCCTGGCCGCACCCTTGTCCGACGCGGACCTCGCCCGGCGCCGCTCGGCGGGGCTCACTGCCCGGCAGGACACGCTGCTGCAGCAATGGGGCTACCCCTTTGTGCTGGACGAGTTCCGCTTCCACATGTCGCTCACCGGCAGCTTGGCGCAGGTAGACGCACCCACGCAGTCGCTGGTGTTCGAGGCCGCGCAGGAATTTTTCTCGGACCTGCCCATCCTGAAGTTCAACAGCCTCGCGTTGTTCGCAGAGCCCACGCCCGGCGCGGACTTTGTGCTGCTGGACCACCTGGAGATGGGCGCATGACAGTCGGTCGGCTGGTCTACTGCATGGGCCCCTCGGGAGCGGGCAAGGACAGCCTGCTGGACTGGTTGCGGGCACACCTGCCCACCCCGTGCCCCGTGCACTGGGCGCAGCGCACCATCAGCCGCTCCGCCATGCCGGGCGGCGAAGCCCATGAAAGTGTTTCGCCCGAAACGTTTGTTGCTTTGCGCCACGAACTGGCCTTTGCCCTGCACTGGGAAGCCAACGGCCTGGGCTACGGCGTGCGGCATGCACAACTGGCGCCGCTGGCCCAAGGCCACTGGGTGCTGCTCAATGGCTCGCGCGCCTACTTGCCTGAGGCCCTGGCGCGCTTCCCGGACCTCGTAGCGGTGCACATCACCGCCAGCCCCCAGGTGCTGCGCGAGCGAATACTGTCGCGGGGCCGCGAGAGTACTGAGCAGGTGGAGGCCCGCGTGCAACGGGCCATGGCCTACACACCGCCCCCAGGCACTGTCAGCCTAGAGGTACACAACGACGACGCGCTGGGCAATGCAGGCCAGCGACTACTGAACGCGCTGGAGCAGTTGCCGGGCTGGCCCCTGCACAGTGGCAAACTTTCACGCCAACAACCTGCCTATTCGTAACCCTTTCCATCCCGTCAGCCATCCACAGCACCCACCATGACTGCCATCACCGTCTATCACAACCCAAAATGCGGCACGTCCCGCAACACGCTGGCCATGATCCGAAACAGCGGCGTGGAGCCCGAGGTCATTGAGTACCTCAAGACCCCGCCCGACCGTGCCACGCTGGTGGCGCTGATTGCTGCCACGGGCGAGCCGGTGATCAACGCCGTGCGCACCAAGGAAGCGATCTTCACCGAGCTGCAACTGGACGCACCGAGCGTCACCGACGCACAGCTCATCGACGCGATGCTGCAGCACCCCATCCTCATCAACCGCCCCATCGTGGTCACGCCCCTGGGCACGCGGCTGTGCCGCCCGTCCGAGAAGGTGCTCGACATCCTGCCCGCGCCCCAACAAGGCGCCTTCACCAAGGAGGATGGCGAAGTCGTCATCAACGCGCAGGGCCAGCGTGTCTGAGGCAACCTCGCGCGCCCCCACCATGGCCCACCGCGCGGCATGAGCGCCGCCTCGCAACGCTGGACCGTGGCGCGCCTGGGCACGGCCCAGACGCTGGCCTGGGCCTCGTCCTACTACCTGCCTGCCATGCTGGCCGCGCCCATGGCGCGCGACCTGGGCGTGACCACACCCACCGTGTTCGCCGCGTTTTCGGTGGCGCTCATCGTGTCGGCGCTGCTCGGGCCTTTCGCGGGCCGGGGCATCGACCGCCATGGCGGCCGCCCGGTGCTGGTGGGCACCAATCTGTTGTTTGCCGCCAGTCTGGTCGGCATGGCGCTGGCGCAAGGCCCCGTGGGCCTGTTTGCCGCCTGGGTACTGATGGGCGTGGCCATGGGGTCGGGCCTGTACGAGGCCGCTTTTGCCACGCTGGTGCGGCTGTACGGCCAGGGCGCGCGCAGCGCCATCACCGGCATCACGCTGATCGCGGGGTTTGCCAGCACCGTGGGCTGGCCGCTGTCGGCCTGGATGGAGACGCAGTGGGGTTGGCGCGGAGCGTGTGCGGGCTGGGCCGCATTGCACTTGCTGGTGGGGGTGCCGCTCAATGGCTGGCTGCCGCGCGCCGACGCCGCAGAAAAGGCCACCGAACCATCGACGGACGCCACAGCAGCGCCCACCACGGAACCAGCCGTATCCGCCCCGCCCACTCCAGCCCACCCGCTGCGCACCACTGTGCTGCTGTCCTTTGTGTTCGCAGTCACCTGGTTCACCAGCACCGCCATGGCAGCCCACCTGCCGCGCCTGCTGCAGGCCAGTGGTACGTCGCTGCAGGCGGCAGTGGCCCTGGCGGCACTGGTAGGCCCTGCGCAGGTGGCGGCACGCCTGCTGGAGTTTGGCTTTCTGCGCCGCCTGCACCCGCTGCTGTCGGCCCAGCTGGCTGCCGCCGCACACCCCGTGGGCGCGGGCCTGCTGATGGTACTGGGCGGGCCTGCGGCAGCGGTGTTCACCGTGCTGCACGGGGCAGGCAACGGCATCCTGACCATTGCCAAGGGCACGCTGCCACTGGTGCTGTTTGGGCCAGCAGGCTACGGCGCGCGCCAGGGCCTGATGATGGTGCCCGCCCGCGTGGCGCAGGCGTTTGCACCGGTGCTGTTTGGCATGCTGCTGGACAGCGCCGGGGTAGCGGCCCTGTGGCTCACCACACTGCTGGGCCTGGCTGCGTTGGGAGCGCTGTGGCTGCTGCGGCCCGTGGCGCGGGCCTGAACGAACTATCAATCCATCGGTCAGCCGCGCGGCACCACAAACGCCTTGCGCGCAGCGAGCGCTGCGGGGCGCGAGTGACAGCCTTCCAGGTGGTCGTTGACCAGACCCATCGCCTGCATGAAGGCGTACACCGTGGTGGGCCCCACAAAGCTCCAGCCGCGCTTTTTCAGGTCCCTGGACATGGCAATGGATGCGGGCGAAGTGGACAGCGTGCGCGCCACCTCGCGCGTGATGCGCTCGGGACGGTCGGCGGCAGTGGGCTCGTAGCGCCAGGCGTAGTGCGCCAGCGAGCCGAACTCGCGCTTGAGCTCCAGCACGCGGCGCGCGTTGTTGATGGTGGACTCTATCTTGCCCCGGTGGCGCACGATGGCCGCATCCTGCACCAGGCGCTCGACTTCGGCGGGGCCGAAGGCCGCGACCTGCTCGGCGTCGAAGTTCGCGAACGCGGCGCGAAAACCCTCGCGCTTGTTCAGGATGGTGAGCCAGCTCAGGCCCGATTGAAAACCCTCCAGGCAGATCTTCTCGAACAGCCGGCGGTCGTCGGCCACCGGAAAGCCCCACTCGGTGTCGTGGTAATGGCGGTACAGCGGCGTGGCCTGGCACCAGGTGCAGCGCGGGCAACCGGCCTCGTCGGCGAACAGGCCGTCGGCCAGCGCGGGTTGGCGAGCAGGATCGGGAGCGGTCAAAGGGGTCATGCGCGGCATTCTAGAAAGCGCAACAGCCAGGCTGCTGACAGGGCGAGCGCAAAGGGTTCGATCTGCCCATAAACTGCCCCCATGCGCCAGCCACTTTCTCGCCTGCGGGCCACTTTCAGCCTGATGTTTTGCCTGGTGCTGGCCGGCTGCGCCAGCACCACCGGTCCTTCCAACGCGCTGGGCTACTACTGGCAATCGCTGCGCGGGCACATGCAGATCATGCATGCCGCAGAACCGATTGACGACTGGGTGACGCGCAGGGACATCTCGCCTGCCCTGCGCGAGCGCTTGCAACTGGCGCAACGTGCGCGGGCCTTTGCGGTCGCGGAACTCGGCCTGCCCGACAACGCCAGCTACCGCCGCTATGCCGACCTGAAGCGCCCCGCCGCCGTGTGGAATGTGGTCGCCGCGCCGCCCTATTCGCTGACGCTGCACACCTGGTGCTTTCCGGTCACGGGCTGCATCGGCTACCGGGGCTATTTCACCGAGGCTGCGGCACAGGCCGAGGCCGCCGAACTGGCAGCGCAGGGCCTGGAGGTGGAGGTGTACGGCGTGCCCGCCTACTCCACACTGGGCTACATGAACTGGGCGGGCGGCGACCCGCTGCTGTCCACCTTCATCGCCTGGCCCGAGGGCGACTTTGTGCGCCTGCTGTTCCATGAGCTGGCGCACCAGGTGGTCTATGCCAAGAACGACACCTTGTTCAACGAGTCCTTTGCCACGGCGGTGGAACGCATTGGCGTGGCGCGGTGGCTGGCCACGCAGTCCACCCCCGCCGCGCGCGAGGCATACGCCACCAGCGAAGCGCGGCGCAGCGCCTTCCGCATGCTCACCCGGGCCACGCGCACCCGCCTGGCGGCCATTTATGAGCAAAAGGAGCTTCAAGCGCTAGAAGATCATGCCTTGAGCGCTATGAAAAAAGAAGCAATGCAAGCATTTCGCGACGACTATGCCGCACTGCGCGCACGCTGGCTGGACACGCCCGGCGGGACGCCCCCCCGGGCCACCACTGCCCAGGTGGCAGGCTACGACCGCTGGGTGGCCCAAGCCAACAACGCCAGTTTTGCCGCCCAGGCCGCCTACGACGAACTGGTGCCCGCGTTCGAGGCCTTGTTTGAACGCGAGGGGCGCAACTGGCCCCGGTTTTATGATGCCGTACGACAACTGACGCAGCAGCCCCTGCCCGAGCGGCACGACACACTGCGCGCCCTTTTACCTGACCCCCAACACCTCAAGGAGACAGCCGGTGCCTGACATTCATATCCACCGCGAACACCACCTGGGCTTCAAGGAAGCCCGCAAGGTCGCCTTCTCCTGGGCCGAAAAGGCCGAAGAAAAATTCGACATGGAATGCACCTACGAAGAAGGGGACAAGGAAGACCTGCTCACCTTCACCCGCTCGGGCGTCAAGGGCACGCTGCTGGTGGATGCCCACCAGTTCGAGATGAAGGCACAGCTCGGTTTTCTGTTCGGCGCGTTCAAGGACCGCATCGAGGCCGAAATTGGCGAGCAGCTGGACGCCCTCCTCAACGCGCCCCACCCCGGCGCCAAGAAGCCCGCCGCAGACAAGAAGAAACATGCAGTAGAAGCGGATGCTGACAAGCCGGCCCCCAAGGCAGCGGCCAAGCCTGCCGCCAAGGCCAAGAAGGCCTAGCCACCGCCATGACATCCCCTGCGAACGGGACCGCCGCCCACAGCCCGGCGTTTGACACCCTCTCCACGCTGCTCCACACCCGCTACAGCTGCCGCGCTTTTCTGCCCGAGCCGTTGCCGCGCGGCACCATCGAAGCCATCTTGGCCACCGCGCAGCGCACAGCATCGTGGTGCAACGCGCAGCCCTGGCAGCTCACCATAGCCAGCGGCGCCACGCTGGAGCGCCTGCGCAGCGCACTGCAGTCGCACATGACCACCGCAGCCCCCAACCCCGACCTGCCCTGGCCCCGCGAATACCGGGGCGTGTACCAGGAACGGCGGCGCGAATGCGGCTGGGGCCTGTACGAAGCCCTGGGCATTGCCAAGGGTGACCGCGAAGCCTCGGCCCGCCAGGCGGCGCAGAACTTCACGATGTTCGGCGCACCGCATGTGGCCATCGTCACCAGCGACGAGGCACTGGGCGTCTATGGTGCGGTGGACTGTGGCGCATATGTGAGCAACTTCATGCTGGCCGCGCACAGCCTGGGCGTGGGCTCCATCGCACAGGCGGCGCTGGCGTCCTACCCCGGCGTGCTGCGCGAGGTGCTGGGCATTGGCAACGACCGCAGCATCGTCTGCGGCATCTCCTTTGGCATGGCGGACCCGGCCCACCCGGCCAACCATTTCCGCACCACACGCGCCGACTCCGCCAGCAGCGTGGTCTGGAGGGACTGAGAAGGGGTGACCGGACAGGCGTCAGGCCACAGCGCGCAGCAGGGGGTTGTGCGTGCGCAGCAGCCCAAACAGGTTCTTGGGGTCTGACAGCTGGGGGATGAGTTCGATGGGTTGGCCCATGCCCAGCTCGGCGGCCGTATCGCGCAAGAAGCGCAGCGCAGAAAAGTCCTCCAGCGCAAAGCCTACGGAGTCAAACACCGTTATTGCGGCATCGCTGGCCCGGCCGGTGTGTTGGCCTGCCAGCACTTCCCACAGCTCGGTCACCCCAAAGTCGGCCGGCAGCTGCTGGATGTCGCCTTCGATGCGCGTCTGCGGCGCGTATTCCACAAACACCTGGGCGTGGCGCAGCACGTCGGCGTGCAACTCGGTCTTGCCGGGGCAGTCGCCGCCCACAGCGTTGATGTGCATGCCGGGCGCCAGCATGCCGGGCGTGAGGATGGTGGCATTGGTCTTGTCGGCCGTCACCGTGGTCACGATATCGGCGCCACGCACGGCCTCGGCCGTGCTGTTGCAGGCCACGGTGCGCAGGCCTGTGCCTTGCAGGTTGGCCTGCAGCTTGGCGGTGGCGGCCGGGTCGGTATCAAACAGCCGCAGCGTGGTGATGCCCAGCAGGTGGTGGAAGGCCAGTGCCTGGAACTCGCTTTGGGCGCCGTTGCCGATCAGCCCCATGGTGCGGCTGCCAGGCCGCGCCAGGGCGCGGGCGGCCACGGCCGACATGGCGGCGGTGCGCAGGGCGGTGGTGAGCGTGAGTTCGCTCAGCAGCAGCGGCGCGCCTGTGGCCACATCGGCCAGCACGCCAAACGCCATCACCGTAGGCAGGCCCCAGCGCGTGTTCTTGGGGTGGCCGTTGACGTACTTGAACGCATAGGTCTGGTCATCGGCAATGGGCATGAGTTCGATCACGCCGTCGCGCGAGTGGCTGGCCACACGTGCGGATTTGTCGAACGCGCCCCAGCGCAGAAAGTCGGCCAGGATGTAGTCGGCAATGCCGCGCAGGCAGGCCTCGACGCCCTTGCGCTGCACCATGTCGATGACATCGGTGGCACTGAGGTAGCGGGTGGAAAAAGGATGGTGTGAGGGCATGGCGCTTGTCTCCGAATGGGAATGGATACGGCTCCAAGCAGTGTCCCGAAGCGCCAAAACAATGGGAATCGCCCAATCTGCTGCATATTGCTGGGCTGTTTGCCGGTATGGCATCACAAATTGCCACTTTGTTCAAAACCCCCAGAGCACCTTCTGGCAGCGCCAGCGCGCTATCCTCGGCGGCATCCTCCGTCCAGCACCATGACGCAACCCCAAGTCCTCATCAGCGAAGTCGGCCCGCGCGATGGCCTGCAGTCCGTCAAAGCCACCATGCCCACGGCCGACAAGCTGCGCTGGATCGACGCCCTGGTGGCGGCCGGCCTGCGCGAGATCGAAGTCGGCTCCTTCGTGCCCGCCCGCCTGCTGCCCCAGATGGCCGATGTGGCCGAAGTGGTGCAGCACGCGCTCACCCACCCCGGCATCACCGTGATGGCCCTGGCGCCCAACCTGCGCGGCGCCGAGGCGGCGCTGGCAGCAGGGGTGCACAAGGTCACCCTGCCGGTGTCGGCCAGTGCTGCCCATTCGCTGGCCAATGTGCGCAAGACGCGCGAGGCCATGGTCGAGGAGGTGCGCGCCGTGGCACAGCTGCGTGATGAGTTAGCGCCCGGCATGCTGGTGGAGGTGGGGTTGTCCACCGCCTTTGGCTGCACGCTGCAGGGCGTGGTGCCCGAGGACGATGTGATCTGGCTCGCAAGCTTGTGCGCCGAGGCCGGTGCCGACGAGGTGGGCCTGTCGGACACCACCGGCATGGCCAACCCGGCGCAGGTGCGCCGCCTGTTCACGCGCCTGCGCGCCGAGCTGGGTGCCAAGGCCGGTGCGGCCCACATGCACAACACCCGCGGGCTGGGGCTGGCCAACTGCCTGGCGGCCTACGACGTGGGGGTGCGCACCTTTGATGCGTCGCTGGGCGGCCTGGGCGGCTGCCCCTATGCGCCGGGCGCGTCGGGCAACGTGGTGACCGAAGACCTGGTGTTCATGTTCGAAGCCATGGGCATTGCCACGGGGGTGGACCTGGAGCGCCTGATGGCCGCCCGCGTGCCGCTGCAGGCGGGGTTGCCGGGCGAGGCGGTCTACGGCATGACGCCGGAAGCCGGGCTGCCCAAGGGGTGGGTCCAGCGTTAGGCGCCTCTGCCCCCAAAGAAAAAGGCGACCAAGGTCGCCTTTTTCTTTGGGGGTCACCGCCGTATCAGCTCAGCGAGGTGATCAGGTCCACATACTGTTGCTTGGCCTCGTCGGCACCCGTGCCCTTGAGCTTTTCCCAGGCGTCCCACTTGGCACGGCCCACCATGTCGGAGAAGCTGGGCTTCTTCTCGGTGTTGTCGCCGGCGGTGGCTTGCTTGTACAGCGCGTAGATCTTGAGCAGCGTTGCGTTGTCGGGACGCTCGCTCAGGTTCTTGGAATTGGCCACGGCGGCTTCGAAGGTGGCATTGAGGTCGGCCATGTCGGTGTGCTCCTTGGGATGTGTGGGGGGAGGGAAAGAACGGTGTCGGCAAGGGTTTGCTGCGTTGTATCTTACGGGCTGAGCCCGGCCCGGGGCCGCTCAATCCATAGAGGCAAGCCCCCAAAAATCAAACAATAGGTGTACATCTGATGGTGACCCGCATTCCAGCCCCCCGCAAAGCCGCCCCCGGCCGCAGCACGAGCCCCCTGCGCACCATGCGCGACCAGGCGCCTGAGGTGGCACGCAAGGCCGCCCAGGCCCTGCCCCCCGCAGCCCGCAAGGCCGCCACCGTGGTGCAGAAGAACGTGCGCCGCGCGGCCACCGGCATGCTGGGCCTGTCGGGCGAACGCATGAGCAAGGTCGATACCGCCTGGCTGCGCATGGATTCGCACAGCAACCTCATGATGATCAACGGCGTGTGGACCCTGTCACCCGGCATCACCTGGGAGGCCTTGTGCGAACGCGTACAGCAGCGCCTGCTGCAGTACCCGCGCTTTCGCCAGCGGGTGGTGGAAGATGCCGCAGGCGCCACCTGGGTGGAGGACCGCGACTTCGACATCGCTGCGCATGTGCTGCGCGAAAAGCTGCCCCACCGCACAGGCCACAGCATGCAGCGCGCACTGCAGGACCGCGTGGGCGAACTCGCCATGCAGCCGCTCGATACACGCCGCCCGTTGTGGCAAATGCACCTGATCGAAGACTTTGTGGGTGATGACGGCGCGAAGGGCAGCGCGCTCATCGTACGCATCCACCACTGCATTGCCGACGGCATTGCACTCATCTCGGTGACCATGTCGCTGGTCGATGGCGGCTCGGAACCCCCTAAGCGCAAGGCGCGGGCAGACAAGGAAGCCGCCACCGCCGAGGACTGGATAGCCGACGCACTCATCAAGCCCTTCACCGGCCTCACCGTCAAGGCCCTGGACCTGGCGGGCGACAGCGCCGCCAAGTCGTTGCAGATGCTGGGCGACCCGGAAAAGGCCATGCACCACGGGCTGACCGGCACCATGGACATGGCCCGCGTGGCCTATCAGCTCGTCAGCGATGCGGCGGCATTGGCGCTGATGCCTGACGACTCGCCCACGCGCCTGAAGGGCCAGCCCGGCACCGCCAAGCGCGTGGCCTGGTGCCCGCCGATTCCGCTCGAAGAGGTCAAGGCCATCGGCAAGGCACTCAACTGCTCCATCAACGATGTGCTGCTGTCGTGTGTGGCGGGCGCCATCGGCGGCTATCTGCGCAGCCAGGGGGACGACCCTACGGGCCAGGAGATCCGCGCCATGATCCCGGTGAATCTGCGCCCCATGGAAGAGGCCTGGAAGCTGGGCAACCGCTTTGGCCTGGTGCCGCTGGTGCTGCCGATTGGCGTGGCCAACCCTGTCGAGCGCGTGTACGAAGTGCGCAAGCGCATGAATGCGCTCAAGGGCAGCACCCAGCCCATCCTGGCGTTTGCCATGCTCGCCGTGGCAGGCCTGATGATCAAGCCCGCACAGGACGCACTGCTCAACCTGTTTGGCCGCAAGACCACGGCGGTGATGACCAACGTGCCCGGCCCCAAGGAGCAGCTCACGCTGTGCGGTGCACGCGTCACGCAGTGCATGTTCTGGGTGCCGCAGTCGGGTGACATCGGGCTGGGGGTCTCCATCCTCAGCTACGGCGGCGGCGTGCAGTTTGGCGTGATCACCGACACCACCCTGTGCCCCGAGCCGCAGCAGATCATTGATGCCTTTGCGCCCGAGTTTGACCAGCTGTCGCTGCTCACGCTGATGCTGCCGTGGGGCGACTGAACGCATCTGCGTTGGCAGAGCCACCACCCTGCGTGCGTCTAGGGTGGGTGGTGGCCTTGCTGCTGTCTGCGGGTGGGGCACACGCGGCCGTGGAGGAAGAAAGCACCCAGCGGCCCTACGTGGTGCGCGCCCAGCCCGGAGAGACACTGCGCGAGGCCCTGCATGCTGCAACCCCCATTTCGGTGGGTGGACAACGCTTTCATGGCTACACCCGCTGGAACGTGCGCTGGACCTTCCGCTGGTGGCGCGAAGCCTCGGGCCGCTGTGCGATCACCGAAGTCAACACCCGGCTGCGCACCGAAGTGCAGCTGCCCGACCTGCAGGCCGCCAGCCCGTCGCAGCAGGCGGTTTTTGACCGCTATTTGCAGGCGCTGTCCCACCACGAGCAAGGCCATGTGCAGATCGGGCGCGACGCAGCGCAGGCCATTGACCAGGCCATCCGCCAGATGCCCGCAGCGTCCGACTGCGCCACGCTGGAGCGCGAAGCCAATGCCCTGGGCCACCGGCTGCTGCAGGACCACGTGGCACGCGAGAAGCAGTACGACCAGCGCACCCGCCACGGTGCCACACAAGGCGCACGGCTGGACTGACCATGCGGGCGGCCGCCAGAAACGTTCCCATCTTTCCTATCGACCGACAGGCTCACCCCTTGCGCTGAGGAGGCGCCGCCACCAGCGCATCAGTCAGGCGGGACACTGCGGCCACCACCGCGGCGACAGGTTCGCCCATCTGCGCGCGCACGATGGCGCCCTCCACCACCAGGGTCAGCGCCTGCGCGTCCTCCGCACGGTGGGAAGGCGCTGACAACAAGGCAGCCAGCAACGCCGTCATGTCGCGCTTGTGGCGCTGCGCAATCTCCAGCACCTCGGGCACGGTGTCTCCCAGCTCGCTCACGCTGTTGATGAACGCACAGCCCCGAAAGTGCTTGCTGCCCAACCATTCCGCCAGCGCGGGCGCCAATGCCCGCGTGCGATCCGCCCCTGAGGGCAGCGCGTGCGCATGGCGCTGCAGCGCGTCGGCGAACCAGCTCATCCAGCCCGCGTGCCGGTACTCCAGATACGCACAGATGAGCGCGTTCTTGCTCGGGAAATGCCGGTAGAAGGTCACCTTGGTCACGCCAGACTCCGCAATCACCCGGTCGATGCCCGTGGCGCGGATGCCATCCCGGTAGAACAGCGCGTGCGCCGTGTGCAGCAGGCGGTCTCGGGCGGGCAGGTCTTGCCAGCCAGGGGGGAGCGGATCAAAGGTCATTCGCTCATTGTAGACAAGTCTGTCTACATGGCTTTATGATGGCACGTAGACAGACCTGTCTACATCAACCCTTCACCGTCGAGGTTCCCATGGAAACACGCCCGCCTTTGCCCCCCTTTACCCAACACACCGCCGTCCAGAAAGTGCGCCTGGCCGAAGACGGCTGGAACTCGCGCGACCCTGCCCGCGTGGCCCTGGCCTACACCGAGGACACGCGCTGGCGCAACCGCGCCGAGTTCCCCGTGGGCCGCGAGGCCGCCCGGCAGCTGCTGGAGCGCAAGTGGGCACGCGAACTGGACTACCGCCTCATCAAGGAGCTGTGGGCGTTCAGCGGCCACCGCATCGCCGTGCGGTTTGCCTACGAATGGCATGACGACGCCGGCCAGTGGTACCGCAGCTATGGCAACGAGAACTGGGAGTTCAACGACGCAGGCCTGATGGCCGTGCGCCACGCCAGCATCAACGACCGCCCCATCCAGGCCGCAGACCGGCTGTTCTTCTGGCCGCTGGGGCGCCGGCCGGACGACCATCCGGGGCTGAGCGACCTGGGCCTTTAAGAATCGGCTGCCAGCCAAGGGGACGGCAAGCGCTCAGGCCTGCGGCGCCACCTGCGCCACCGCCAGTTCCCACAAGGACTCGGCCACTGGCGACATCTCGGCGCGCTGGCGGTACAGGCGGATCTGCACCGGCACGTTCCAGTCGGCGCCCCCGGCGGCCACCAGCGTGCCGGCGCGCAACTCGTCGGCAATCAGGCTTTCGGGCAGCCAGGCCACGCCCCGCCCTTCCTGGGCCAGGGTCTTGAGCAACACCGCGTGGTGCGCGGTGAACACCACCGCCACCGGGCCGTCAGCACCGTCAGCGAACACCCCGCGCATGCGGGCCCGCATGATGCGGCCCAGGCCCGACGCCTCGCTGTAGGCTAGCACGGGCACCGGGGCCTGCTGGCCCAGCGCATGCATCGGCTGGCCTGCTGCGCCGCCGGGCTGTGGCGCACTGACTGGCAGCAGCCGGTCGTCCGCCAGGCGGCACATGGGGTACTGCGCCTCGTCCAGGCGCCCCGGCACCTCGGCATGGCCATGGCACAGCACAAACTGCACACGCCGCTGGAGCATCAGGTCTTCGCAGGCCTGCGAGCTGTCGGACATGGTCTGGATGGGCCCCAGCCGCAGGCGCGCCTCCATGCCCACCAGCCAGCGCGGAAAGAACGTGAGCGAGAGCACGTGCGTGGCCGCAAAGCGCAGGCTGGCAGCCGCCAGGTCGTGTGCAGCACGGGCCTTGATGCGGGCAGCCTCCAGATTGGCCAGGATGGTTTCGAGCAGCGGCAGAAAGCGCTGGCCTGCCGCCGTGAGCGCCGCGGGATGGGCACTGCGGTCGAACAGCTCCACGCCCACCCAGTCCTCCAGCGCGCGGATATGGCGGCTGAAGGCGGGCTGGGCAATGGCGCGGGCCTCCGCCGCGCGCGAGAAATTGCCCGTCTCGGCCAGGGCGAGGAAATCCTCCAGCCATTCCAGGTCCAGGGGTCGGTTGCCGGGTCCCATGTGTCTCCGCGATGGATCGGTAGATAGTTGTATGCGATTCGAGTATTGGACCGCTGCAGCATGGCGCGGAATGATCCACCCCGTTGTTCACCAGCTTTTCCAACGGAGACAAGAAAGCATGCCTGCCATCTCGAATTATCGCGGGATCATCCCCGCCATCTCGTGCCCCTTCACCCCCGACCACCGCATCGACGAGCCCGCGCTGCGCAAGCTCGCCGCCTGGCTGGCGGGCCACGAGGGCGTGGTGGCCGTCATGACCAACGGCCACACCGGCGAGGTGTTCTCCCTCACACCGGCTGAACGCGCCGAGGTCACCCGCATCGTGGCCGACGAACTCAAGGGGCGCATGCCTGTCATTTCGTCCATCGTCTGCGAAGGCCTGGCCGACGCGGCCGACCATGCCCGAGCTGCCGTCGAGGCTGGTGCCGTGGCGCTGGACGTGATGCCCCCGCACCACTGGCTGCGCTTTGGCTTCACGCCCGGCCATGCACTGCAGTACTTCGAGGCCATCCACAAGGCGGCGCCCAACGCCGATCTGGTCTGCCACGTCTACCCGGCCTGGACGCGTGCCTCGTACTCGTCGCAGCTGCTGGCCGACCTGGCCCGGTTGCCCTACCTGCAGGCCTTCAAGGTGGGCCAGCGCGACATGAACAAGTACGCCCGCGACATCCAGGCGATCCGCGAGGCCGACGCGTCCAAGGCCATCCTGACCTGCCACGACGAGTACCTGCTGGCCTCGATGGTGCAGGGCGTGGACGGCGCGCTGGTGGGTTTTGCGACCTTCATCCCCCAGCTCATCATCGATCTGTGGAATGCGGTGAAGGCCGGCGACTTGAAGAAAGCCATGGCGGTGCAGGCTGTCATCACGCCCCTGAAAGACGCGGTGTATGGCGGCGGCGAGCCCACTGGCGAGGCCCACGCCCGCATGAAGGGTGGCATGTACCTGGCAGGCGTGATCGACGACGCCACCGTGCGCCCACCGACCGAGGCGCCCAACGCCAAGGAAGTCGAAGCGCTGCGCGCTGCAGTGAAGCAGGCCGACCTGCTAAAGCGCTGAGCGGTCCCTGCGAGGCTCGGGGGATTTTGAGTCCCCCGCGCCTCATTGCACACAAGAAAACCGACAAGGAGACAAGACACCATGCAACGCCACCTTTTCATCCGCGCCGCCCTGGGTGTAGCCACGCTCGCGATGGCGGCCAGCAGCTTTGCGCAGGCTTACCCCACCAAGCCCATCCGGATGGTCATCCCCTTTCCGCCAGGCGGCACGCTCGACACCGTGGGCCGCATGCTCGCGCAAAAGCTGAGCGACCAGATGGGCCAGAACTTCATCGTCGAGAACAAGGCGGGCGGCAATGGCGTGATTGGCGGCGACGTGGTGGCCAAGGCCCCGGCCGACGGCTACACGCTGCTGTTCAACGCATCCACCTTCACCACGGCGCCCATGACCATGAAGTCCGTTCCCTACGGCGTGGTCAAGGACTTCACGCCCGTGGCACTGGTGGCCAAGGCCCCGTTGTCGGTGGCCATCAACAAGAACCTGCCGGTCACCGACATCAAGTCGCTGATGGCCTACGCCAAAGCCAACCCCGGCAAGATGACCTTCGCCGTGGGCTCCATCGGGTCGGCCGGGCACCTCTCGACCGAACTGCTCAAGCGCGCAGGCAACCTCGACTACCTGATCGTGCCCTACAAGGGCACGGCGCCTGCGTTCCAGGACCTGATCGGCGGGCAGATCGACGGGTTCATCGACCCCATCCTGGGGTCTCTGCAGTACCACAAGAGCGGCATGCTGCGCGTGGTGGCCGTGACCTCGGCCCAGCGCGCAGCGAGCTTGCCCGACGTGCCCACGGTGGGCGAGACGATTCCGGGCTACGAGTTCTACAGCTGGTATGGCCTGTGGGGACCGGCCAAGCTGCCGGCGGACATCACCCAGCGGCTGAACACCGAGGTGAACAAGGCCCTGGCCGAGATGACGCCCAAGCTCAAGGAGCAAGGGCTGCTGACCACACCGGGCAGCGTGGAGGATTTTGCGAAGTTCCAGCGCAGCGACATGGAGCGCTCGCAGAAGATCGTCACCGAAGGGAACATCCGTGTCGAGTAATGCCCGCCACGCCATCGTCACTGGCAGCAGCAGCGGCATAGGCCGCAGCATCGCCGAGTCGCTGCTGGCCGGCGGCTGGCGCGTGACGGGCCTGGATGTGGCCCAGGCGACGGTCGTTCACCCCTCTTTCACCCATACACCGGTCAACCTGGCCGATGGTGCCGACATCGCCCGCGTGGCCGCTGCACTGCCCGGCGTAGACGCGCTGGTCCATGCGGCCGGCGTGCTGCGCGTGGGGCCGCTGGGCCAACTCGACCATGCGGGCGGCGAGCTGATGTGGCGCCTGCATGTGGATGCCGCCACCAGGCTGGCCGATGCCATCGTGCCCGGCATGGCCCAGCGCGGTCAGGGGCGCGTGGTGTTCATTGGCAGCCGCGTGGCGCAGGGCATGGCCGGGCGCGGGCAGTACGCCGCGACCAAGGCCGCGCTGATTGCACTGGCGCGCAGCTGGGCCGCCGAGGTGGCCGCGCAGGGCGTGACGGTGAATGTCGTCTCGCCCGCAGCCACCGCCACCGGCATGCTGAACGACCCCGCCCGCCAGGGCAGTGCACCGCGCCTGCCGCCCATCGGCCGCCTGATCGAGCCTGCCGAGATTGCCGCACTGGTGGGCTTTCTTCTGTCTGAATCTGCCGCCGCCATCACGGGGCAGGACATCGCGATCTGCGGGGGCTCTTCGCTCGCCCGCTGATCTTTCCTTTTGATCCCGCCCCTTTCCCTCTTTGCCAACGAACGCGACCACCATGAAGATCGTCAACATCCTCGAATCGACCCGTCCCATCAAGTCGGACATCCGCAACGCCTACATCGACTTCTCGAAGATGACGCTGAGCCTCGTGGCCGTGGTCACCGACGTGATCCGCGATGGCAAGCCGGTGATCGGCTACGGCTTCAACTCCAACGGTCGCTACGGCCAGGGCGCGCTGATGCGCGACCGATTCATCCCCCGCGTGCTGGAGGCTGAGCCGGCCAGCCTGCTGGATGAGACGGGCGAGAACCTGGACCCGCACAAGGTCTGGGCCCGCATGATGATCAACGAAAAACCCGGCGGCCACGGCGAGCGCTCGGTGGCCGTGGGCACGATCGACATGGCCGTGTGGGACGCCACGGCCAAGATTGCAGGCAAGCCGCTGTACCAGCTGCTGGCCGAGCGCTACGGTAACGGCACGCCCAACCCGCGCGTGTTTGTCTACGCCGCCGGCGGCTACTACTACCCCGGCAAGGGGCTCGACGGCCTCAAGAAGGAAATGGAAAGCTACCTGGCGCGCGGCTACTCGGTGGTCAAGATGAAGATCGGCGGCGCCACGCTGGCCGAAGACTGCGAGCGCATCGAGTCGGTGCTCAAGATCCTGGGCCCGGGCCAGCAACTGGCGGTGGACGCCAACGGCCGCTTCGACCTGAAGACCGCCATCGACTACGGCAAGGCCCTGTCGCAGTACCCGCTGTTCTGGTACGAAGAAGCGGGCGACCCGCTGGACTACGAGCTGCAGGCGAAGCTGGGCGAGGTTTACAAGGGCCCGATGGCCACGGGCGAGAACCTGTTCTCTATGCAGGACGCGCGCAACCTGATCCGCCACGGCGGCATGCACAAAGACCGCGACTGGCTGCAGTTTGACTGCGCGCTGAGCTACGGCCTGGTGGAGTACCTGCGCACGCTCGACATGCTCAAGGAATACGGCTGGTCCCCCAGCCGCTGCATTCCACACGGGGGCCACCAGATGTCGCTGGCGATCGCGGCAGGCCTGGGCCTGGGCGGCAACGAGAGCTACCCCGATCTGTTCCAGCCCTACGGTGGCTTCCCCGATGGCGTGAAGGTCGAGAACGGCTACGTGACGCTGCCGCCGCTGCCGGGCATCGGCTTCGAAGGCAAATCGGACCTGATCGCAGAGATGCGCGCGCTGGCGTCCTGACGACTGGACACACAAAAAAGGCACGCCCAGGGGCGTGCCTTTTTGCATCCAGCACCGCGTTCAGGTCGCAGAACAGGTAAAGCTCTCGGCCTTGGCCGGATCGCCCGTGCCGTTGTAGCGCGGGAACTTGGGGTACTCGCACACCGGGCGCTGGGCCACGGGGGTGCTGGTGCCAGGGGCGAACTTCGTGGCGACCAGCTTGTCAGGCGCCGCGCCCTTTTCCACCCAGGCGTCCATGGCGGCGAGCAGGTCGATGGAGCGCGGCTCGGTGCCCGCGCCGTCCAGGTCATGCCCGTTGGAGGGCGAGGTGACCATGCGCGCAAAGCCCTGCACCTTGCTGGCGCCCAGGCGCTGCTTGACCGTGTCGAAATAGTCTGCCGTGCGGTACAGCGACACGCAGGTGTCGCCCAGGCCGTACCAGATCAGCAGCTTGCCGCCGTTGTCGGAAAAGGCGGAGATGTCGGGGTCCGTGCCATCGATCATCTCGGCCAGCCGCGCGTACTGCGCCTGGTACTGCGTGGGGTCGTGGCTCAGGATGTTGGCGTTGGGGTTGCCCTCCACCAGGCGCGCGGCCTCCGTCACGGCCATGTGGTTGAACGAATCGGGCGCGTCAAAGCTGGTTCCGAACATGTACGACTGCCAGTCCGACGTGGACGCCCCGCCCCGGCCATAGCGCGGGTAGCCCACGGCACCGCGCGACAGGGTCACGGGTGTCTTGTGGTCGCTGTAGATGAGGCGGATGGATTCGATCTGGCCGGCCGTGAGGCAGCTGTCGTTGTCCGCACCCTGGCACAGCAGCTCAGTGGGCACGTAGTTGCACGCCTCGATGTTGCCGATGATGCCGTCCTTCAGGCCATCGAGGCCATCACACGCCGCCACCTCGGCCTTGGCATACAGCGCGATCTTGGCGGGGCTCATCCAGTTGTCGCGGCTCTTGAAGATGTGGCGTAGCACCGTGGGCCCCAGGTTGACCTGGTGCGCCTGCTGGCTGATGGCGGGCTCCATGGCCACCACGCCGTCGTAGTCCTTGGGGTACTTCTGCGTGGAGATGAGCCCCGACCGACCGCCGTTGGAATGGCCCATGTGGTAGCGCCGCACGGGGCGCTTGCCATAGAACTCGGTGGCGATCGTGGTGCCCACCTCCAGCACGAAATGGTTGGCGTCGAACGCGTGGTTGCGCAGCGCCACGTCGCTCTTGCCCCAGGCAAAGCCGCGGATCTGGTGGCCGGAGTCGGAGCTGATCTTCACGTACGGGTTGGCCGACGGGCCCACCAGCTGCTGGTACCACGGGTCGTCGGTGGGGACGAAGCCGTCGAAGCCGCCGCCGCCAATGGTCAGCGTCTTGCCGTTCCACTGGGCCAGCGTGGGCAGCTCCACCGCCCAGTTGATGGTGGACTCGGGCGACGAGACGATCTGCCCGCGCACGATGCACACGTCGGGCAACGTGCCCTCGGCCTTGCGCAGCTCGGTACGGGTGACCTTGGCGCCATGGGGCAAGGCGGTGGATGCGTAGGCGGCGCAGGCCTCAGCCAGGGGCTTGCTGGCCAGCGGGGGATTGGCGTCGCTGCGGCCGCCGCCGCAGGCGGTCAGGGCCAGGGCTGCCACAGCACCCAGGGTGCAGGCAGCGGTCCATCGCCCTGCGCGTGCCAGGGGGTGACGGTGGCATCGGGGCGCCACGGCGAAGGGGTGGGGGTTCGGGAACATGCAAGGGTCTCCTGTTATGACGGTTCTTCAGGAGCCCAGGCCGGGCGGCGGTCTGGCCCGCACCGGTGTCTGGACTCCGGTGCGGACGATAGGAAAAGGCGGCGCGGTTGCAGCCTCTGCAAATGCAGAGGGAGCGGGAAACTACCGAGCCCTGCAAACCTGCGCGGGCCCCCCGCAGCCGCTCGCTACTGGTGGCGCAGTGCGGCCACCAGCTCCAGCTTGTTGCTCACGCCCAGCGCGGCATAGGCCGTGCGCAGGTAGGTGCGCACCGTGGCGGGCGTGAGGCCCAGCGTGGCCGCAATGTCTTTGTGCGAGCGGCCCTGGGCGTACAGCATGGCGGCACTCAACTCGCGCGGTGCCAGGGCTTGCTTGTGCTGGCGCGACGCCAGGCTCACGGCCACCAGTGGCCCGCAGGGCTCCAAGCGCAGGCGGCAGGCCTTGCCCACCGACAGGGTGCAGGGTGCGCCCGCCAGCGCCTGCGCCACCACCGGGGGCAGGCGGGTGCCGTGCCAGCCGGGGCTGGCTTCGCCCAACGCCCGGCTGATGCGCAGCCCGGCAAACAGCAGTTCGCCCGACGGCCGGGCCAGGGCAAAGCTGTCCCAGGGGCGGCCGGGCGTGTCGCTTTGCAGGCGCTGCAGACGGTGGTGCCATTGCTGCAGCAGGTGCAGGACGAATTCGCCGAACAGCACGGTCTCTCCGTCCGAGAATTCCGGCCGCGTTGGCGGGCGGTAGATGGAGACAAAAAACATGAGCCCGCTGCGGGGCAGCTCGGCCGTGAGGGCCATGCAGTGGTACAGGCCGTGGCGCTGGCTGAAGGCGGCCACCTCCGGGTGCTCGGGTAACGGGCCCACCACGTCACGCTCACGGATCACCACCCCCAGCTGCTGCATGGACTGCAGCCCAAACAGGTCCACCGCCGCCAGCGCATTCCACTCCTCGGCAAAACTGCGGCTCAGGCCAATGCTGCCGTGCAGCCAGTTGCGGGGTGCCACCTGCACATCGCCCGCCGAGACCTCGCCCCACCAGGCGGAATCAAAAGGCACCAGCCCCTGCAAGGTCTGCATGGCCTGCTGCAGCAAGTCCTGCGGGGCCACCTGCTGGGCTTGCTCCGACAGCCGGAGCAGGCTGCGGCTCAGCGCGCGCAGAGGGTCAGAGGCCATGGTGTCTCCTGGTTTTCGGGGCGATGGTAGCCGCCCCACGGTGGCAACCCCAACCCTCCTGAACCCGTACTACCCGCCAAACCCCTGCGCACCAACTACCATATTGATAGCATCTCAGGCATATAAAACTAACGCCCGAGGCCTCTGGAACACAAAATCAGACCGTCAACCCGTTCACCGCCTGGAACATCGACTGCCGTGCCTGGCTGATGATCTGGCCCTTCCACACGTCCGTGTCGGTGTAGAAGGCCGCCAGCATTTGCGCCTTGATCTGGGCAGCCTTGTCAGCCGGAGTTTCGGGGTGCAGTTGGAGCCATTGCTCGGCACGGATGGCGTTCATCACGTCGAGCACGGGCACGGTGCCGTACTCCATGGCAATGCCGGTGTATTCGGCATGGGGGCACTCGTCGTAGATCGAGGTCCACATCAGGCCGGTGAGGAAGGCCGAGGTGGACGAGCCGTCGTAGATCGACGTGACCGGCGTGGCGCCGCCGCCGTCCCACCAGGCGCGCGCCCGGGCCACGGCCACGGCGTTGTCATTGCCCGCGTAGATGCGCTCGCCATGGCCGCTGGGGCCCAGGCCCGTGTGCAGGTCGATCCAGGCGATCTTCGACGCGGCCGCACCGTGCTGGCGCAGCACCTGGCGCAGCGTGCGGTTGCTCCAGGTGGGCTCGGTGCCGCCAAAGAACACGCCCTGCGGAAACTCGTGCTGCCCTTGCGAGATGGCGGCCTGCCACGCGGCCTCGCCCTTGGTGGCGATGTACTCCGCCACCGCTGCCTGGTTCTCAGGGCCTGGTGGCCACTGCTCGGGCAGCAGCAGGGGCTGCACCTCGCGGTAGGCCGTGTTCACGGGCAGGGGCTTGCTGAAGTCCTGGAAGTTGCGGTTCAGGTCCACGTTCTCGTGTGTGAAGCGGCGCACGTGCGAGAAGCCATACGGGTTGAGCGCGTGGATGTAGAGCGTGGCCACACCGGCATCGCGCGCCTTGGCGCGCCACTCAGCGTCGTGCAGCGCAAACACCTGCACGCCGCTGCCGCAGTAGCCCTCGACGCCATGGCAGGCGCTGCTCACGATGAGCAGCTTTTTGGCATCGGCCGGGCCGTCGCGCACCACGTCCATGGCCAGGTCTTCGCCGTCGCGGCCTTGGAGCGGGTGGGCGTGCGATTCGATGGACAGGCCCGCGGCTGCGGCGGCCTCCAGAAACTTTGTGCGCGCCTGGGCGTAGCTGGGCGAGAAGGCTTCAACGATTCCGGTCATGGGCAGGGCTTTCAGGAGTCAGTGGGAAGACAAAAAGAAAACCCGGGCACGCGCGCTGCGCACGCCCGGGTGGAGGAGGATCAACGGCTCGTCAAGCTGCTTCAGGCCGCTTTGGCGAGCTGGGCCAGCCATTCCTCGGCCAGCTTGACCCAGTAGGTCGCGCCCAGCGGGATCAGGTCATCGTTGAAGTCGTAGCTGGGGTTGTGCAGCATGCAGGGGCCGCCGCCGTGGCCCATCTCGCGGTGGGCGCCGTCGCCGTTGGCAATGAAGCAGTACGCGCCGGGCTTGGCCTGCAGCATGTAGGCAAAGTCTTCAGCGCCCATGGTGGGCTCCTGGACCACCACACGCTCTTCCCCCACGATGCCGGTCATGACCTTGCGGGCAAATTCGGCCTCGGCGGGGGAGTTGACGGTGGGCGGGTAGTTGCGCACGAACTCGAACTCGCAGCTGGCATCGTGCGCAGCACAGTGGTTCTCGGCGATCTGGCGCATGCGCTTTTCGATGAGGTCCGTCACCTCGGTGGTGAAGGTGCGCACCGTGCCCTGTAGCTCGACGCTGTCGGGAATCACGTTGGTAGCCTCGCCCGCGTGGATCATGGTGACCGAGATCACGCCGGCGTCCACGGGCTTCTTGTTGCGGCTGATGATGGTCTGGAAGGACTGCACCATGCCGCAGGCAATCGGCACCGGGTCGATGCCGGTGTGCGGCAGCGCCGCATGGCCGCCCTTGCCACGCAGGGTGATCTTGAACTCGCTGGTCGATGCCATCACCGGGCCGGGGCTCACGGCAAAGGTGCCCACCGGCATGCCGGGCCAGTTGTGCATGCCGTACACGGCTTCCATGGGGAACTGCTCGAACAGGCCGTCCTCGATCATCACGCGGGCCCCGCCACCGCCCTCTTCGGCGGGCTGGAAGATCAGGTACACGGTGCCGTCAAAGTTGCGGTGCTTGGCAAAGTGCTGCGCCGCCGCCAGCAGCATGGCCACGTGGCCGTCATGGCCGCAGGCGTGCATCTTGCCCTGGTGTTTGCTGGCGTGGGCGAAGGTGTTGAACTCCTGCATGGGCAGTGCGTCCATGTCGGCGCGCAGGCCAATCGCGCGGCCACTGGCGCCACCGTCGCGCCCCTTGACGATGCCCACCACGCCCGTTTTGCCCATACCCCGGTGGATGGGAATGCCCCACTCGGTGAGCTTTTGCGCCACCACGTCGGCGGTGCGCACCTCTTCGAAGCACAGCTCGGGGTGGGCGTGAATGTCCCGGCGCACCGCTGCAATACTGGCCGCCTGGGTGACGATGGAGTCAATAACGTTCATGATATGTGTCCTTACGATCTCACAGTCTAGCCCGACAGCAACACACGTGCCAACCCGGGTTATTCGCTAGCCACTCCATGATTTCTGCCCACGCCCTCGAACTTGCGCAAACCCTGGTGCGCATGAACACCGTCAGCCACAACTCCAATCTGGAGCTGATCCATTTCATCCGCGACCACCTGGCCCGGCTGGGCGTGAAAAGCCGCCTGACCTTCAACGACGACAAGACCAAGGCCAACCTGTTCGCCACCCTGGGCGAGGGCAAGCCGGCGGGCGTGATCCTCTCGGGCCATACCGACACGGTGCCGTGGGATGGTCAGGACTGGACCATGGACCCGCTGAGTGCCCTGGTCAAGGACGGCAACCTGTACGGGCGCGGCAGTGCCGACATGAAGGCCTTTATTGGCATTGCCGTGTCGCACGCAGAGCAGTTCCTGAACAGCGACGCGCCTTTTGCGGTCCATCTGGCGTTCAGCTACGAAGAAGAGATCGGCTGCTTTGGCGTGAAGGAACTCATCGCCGACCTGCGCGACGCGAGCATCAAGCCCCTGGCCTGCATCGTGGGCGAGCCCACCAGCATGATCCCCGCCATCGCGCACAAGGGTGTGTACCGCTACAAGTGCTGCGTGCGTGGCAAGGAGGCGCATTCGTCCCTCACGCCGCATTCGGTCAACGCCATCGAGATGGCCGCCCGCGTGGTGGGCCGGGTGCGCGACATGGCGGAAGACTTTGAAAAGAACGAGCCCCGCTTCGAGGGCTTTGACGTGCCGTTCTCCACCAGCAGCGTGGGCCAGTTCCACGGCGGCATTGCCGACAACGTGGTGCCGCGCGACGCCGAGTTCCGCTACGAGTTTCGCGACCTGCCCACGGCCAACGCCGCGCAGATGCAGTCCGAAGTGGTGGCCTACGCCAAATCGCTGGAGCCCGCCATGAAGAAGGTGGCGCCTGCAGCGGGTTTCGAGTTCGAGACCATCTGCGAAATCCCGAGCTTCCTGGGCAGCAAGGACGACCCGGTGACGCGCCTGGCGCAAGAGCTGTCGGGCGAAAAAGGCACCACCCTGGTGGCCTTTGGCACCGAAGCGGGGCTGTTCAAGAACGCGGGCATCTCCACAGTGGTGTGTGGCCCCGGCAGCATCCAGCAGGCCCACCAGCCCGACGAGTACGTGAGCCTGGAGCAGCTGGGACGCTGCGAGGCGTTCATGCAGGGGCTGGCTCGTACACGCACGCTGGGCTGATAACTGCGCAGCGGCGGGGGCCAACGCGCCCCCTCCTGAATGGGATCAGGTCCTGACCCGGCCGTCCCCCGTCAGCATCGACATCTCGACAAACTTCGAGGCTGCGTGGCTGGTGCCACTGAACGACACCGGAAAGCCCGAGATCACCTGGTTGCCGATGGACTCGGTGCCCGTGATGAAGCTCTCGCGCGTGATCTTTCCGCCGGCCTGGGCCTGGCGCAGGCCCTCGGCGAACACGCGTGCAGCCAGATAGCCTTCCATGCTGGAGTAGTTGGGCTGCACCTTGTCGCCGCCCTTCTTGATGGCTTCCAGAAACTCGCGGGTGATCTGGCGCGAGGGCTGGTAGGGCGAGGGCACCACCTGCGACACCACCACACCCGCACCGTCCTTGCCCAGCTCGTCGGCCAGCGCCTGGGTGCCCACAAACGACACGTTGTAGAACGTGCCGCCAAAGCCCGCCTTGCGCGCCGCACGCACAAACGCGGCGGCCGACGCATAGGCCGTGATCTGCACCACGGCATCGGGCGTGGCGGGCACCAGCTTGTCCACGGCCGCTTTCACGTCCGTGGAGTTGCGCTCCACGGTGGCCGTCGCCACGGGTGTCAGCTTCAGCTCGGCCAGCGCGCGGTTCACGCCATCGAGCCCCGCCTTGCCGTAGGCGTCGTTCTGGTAGAACACCGCAATCTTCTTGAGCCCCAGGTTGGTGAGCTGGCGCACGATGAGTGCGGTTTCGTCGTAGTAGGAAGCACGCACATGAAAGATCAGCCGGTTGAACGGCTGGCGCAGCGCCTCGGCACCGGTAAAGGGGCCAAAAAACGGCACCTTCTCCTTGGTGAACAGTGGCAGCGCCGCCAGGCTGGTGGGAGTGCCGATGTAGCCAAACAGGGCAAACACCTCGTCGGCAATCAGCTTGCGGGTGTTCTCGGCGCACCGATCTGGCTCATAGCCGTCGTCCATGGTGCGGATTTCCACCATGCGCTTGCCCACGCCGCCCTGGGCGTTGAGCTGGTCAAAAAAGAGCTTGGCACCCTGGTTGAACTGCACGCCCAGCTGCGCCGCCGGGCCGGTGAAGGCGGCCGACTGCCCCAGCACGATGCGCCCCTCGCCCTGCGCACGCGCCAGGCCGAACCCGCCCAGCGCCACGGCGCCCATGCCCACCGAAAACTGCCTGCGCCCCAATACTGTCTGGTTCATGGTGAAATCTCTGCTCTTGTAAGAAGAAAGAAGGGGCATGCCCCTCTGCACTGCCGGTAGGCAGCCCCTTGGAAACGGGGGACCCATATGCACGCCCGTTCCAACCCTGACAGCCAGTTTAACGATCCAGCCCCCGAATGCCCACGCCTTCTGACGCTAATTCCCCTCCATCGGCACTGATTCAGGTGCGCGGCGCTTGCCCCCACGACTGCCCCGACACCTGCGCCCTGCTCACCACCGTGGACGAGCACGGCGTGGCCACCCGCGTGCAGGGCAACCCTGACCACCGCCACACCGACGGCGCGCTGTGCGCCAAGGTGAGCAAGTACACCGAGCGCAGCTACCACCCCGAGCGCGTGCTCACGCCGCTCAAGCGCACGGGCGCCAAGGGGGCCGGCCAGTTCGTGCCTGTGACCTGGGACGAGGCGCTGGCCGACATCGCCCAGCGCCTGCAGTCCATCGCCGCACGTGCGCCCGAAGCCATCCTGCCCTACAGCTACGCGGGCACCATGGGCATGGTGCAGGGCGAGAGCATGGACCGGCGCTTCTTCCACAAGCTGGGCGCCTCGCAACTGGACCGCACCATCTGCGCATCGGCCGGCGCCGAGGCCTTGGTGCAGACCCTGGGCGGCAAGGTGGGCATGAAGGTGGAGTTCTTTGCCGAATCGCAGCTCATCCTGATCTGGGGCAGCAACTCCATCGGCAGCAACCTGCACTTCTGGCGCTACGCCCAGCAGGCCAAGCGCAATGGCGCCAAGCTGGTGTGCATCGACCCCCGCAAGAGCGAGACGGCCGACAAATGCCACGAGCACATTGCCCTGCGCCCCGGCACCGACGCCGCGCTGGCCCTGGCGCTAATGCACGAGCTGATCGCGAACGACTGGCTGGACCACGACTACATCGAGCGCCACACGCTGGGCTGGGAGCCATTGCGCGAGCGCGCCCTGCAATGGCCGCCCGAGCGCGCGGCCGAGGTGTGCGGCATTCCGGTGGAGCAGATCCGCCAGCTGGCCAAGGACTACGGCACGACGAAGCCCGCCGCCATCCGCCTGAACTACGGCATGCAGCGCGTGCGGGGCGGCGGCAATGCGGTGCGCGCCGTGGCCTGCCTGCCTGCGCTCACGGGCGCTTGGCGCCACCGCGCGGGCGGCGTACTGCTGTCCAGCTCGGGCCAGTTCCCCGCGCAGCGCGCCGTGCTGCAGCGGCCCGACCTGATGCCCGCCCAGACACCGCGCACCATCAACATGTCCACCATTGGCGACGACCTGCTGCGCGAGGCCTCGCCTACGTTCGGACCGAAGGTGGAGGCCATCGTGGTCTACAACAGCAATCCCGTGGCCGTGGCGCCCGATTCGGGCAAGGTGGTGCAAGGCTTTGCGCGCGAAGACCTGTTCACGGTGGTGCTGGAGCACTTCCGCACCGACACGGCCGACTACGCCGACTACATCCTGCCCGCGACCACGCAGCTGGAGCACTGGGACGTGCACCTGAGCTACGGGCACACCGACGTGCTGCTCAACCGCCCCGCTATTGCGCCGCTGGGCGAGGCCCGCAGCAACGCCCAGATCTTCCGCGACCTGGCGGCGCGCATGGGCTTTGCCGAGCCCTGTTTTGCCGAGAGCGACGAGACTCTGTGCCACCAGGCGTTTGGCGAAGCGGTGGACTACGCGCTGCTCGAAAGCCAGGGATTTGCCACGCTGGCGCTGCCCGATGCGCCGTTCGCCGAAGGCAACTTCCCATCACCCTCTGGAAAGTGCGAGTTCTACAGCGCCCGCCTGGCCGCCCAGGGCCTGGACGGCCTGCCCGACCACCTGCCCAACTACGAACTGCAGGGCACGGACGCCCGCTACCCGCTGGCCATGATCTCGCCGCCCGCGCGCAACTTCTTGAACTCCACCTTCGTGAACGTGCAGAGCCTGCGCAACATCGAGGGCCGCCCCGTGCTGGAGATCCACCCCGACGACGCCGAAGCACGCGGCATTGCCAACGACGCCGTGGTGCGCGTGTTCAACGACCGAGGCAGCTACCTGTGCCACGCCACCGTCTCGCGCCGCGCACGGCCCGGCGTGGTCAACGGCCTGGGCATCTGGTGGCGCAAGCTGGGGCTGAACGGCACCAACGTGAACGAGGTGACCAGCCAGGCGCTGACCGACCTGGGCCGCGCGCCCACGTTTTATGACTGTCTGGTTGAAGTGGAGGCCACAGGCGCCGCCGATGCCGGCATGGATGCCGGGGCCCGCGTCGGCACCACGGCCTGAGGGCAGCTTGAGATGCTGGGTTTGCTATCTATTCAATAGCTTCTCGCACAATATCCACTAGCGCTTGCAGCCATTTTTACCCTTAACCTGCGCAAACACCCGTTCTGCGCAGGATCTGCGGTTGTGCAGGGTTCCTTCGCGGCCCCTTACCCCAACAGCTTCAGCAACGCATGGGCGCCCTGGTCGGACGATGCCGGGTTCTGCCCCGTGATCAGCGTGCCGTCGGTCAGCACATAAGGCGCCCAGTCGGGGCCCTTGGAATACACGCCGCCGTTGGCCTTGAGCATGTCTTCCACCAGGAAGGGCACGATCTGTGTCAACTGCACCGCGTCCTCTTCGCTGTTGGTAAACCCCGTGACCTTCTTGCCCTTGACCAGGGGCGACCCGTCGGGCGCCTTGGTGTGGCGCAGCACGCCGGGTGCGTGGCACACCAGCGCCAGCGGCTTGCCTGCTGCAAAGGTCTTTTCGATGAGAGCAATGGACTGCGCGTCTTCCGCCAGGTCCCAGAGCGGGCCGTGGCCGCCGGGGTAGAACACGGCATCAAAGTCCTCGGCCTTCACGCTGGACAGGGGCACGGTGCTGGCCAGCTGCTGCTTCGCTGAAGCATCGGCCTTGAAGCGGCGCGTGGCATCGGTCTGGGCGTTTTCGTCGTCGCTTTTGGGGTCCAGGGGCGGCTGGCCGCCGTGGGGCGATGCGAGCGTGATCTGCACGCCTGCATCCTTGAACACGTAGTACGGTGCAGCAAACTCTTCCAGCCAGAAGCCCGTCTTTTTGCCGGTGTCGCCCAGTTGGTCGTGGGACGTCAGAACCATGAGGATGTGTGCCATGGAAGTCGCTTTCGGTGTGGGGGGGTTGATCGGAAAAACCAAACCATCACCGTACCAGCCATCGGGCCCGTTGTCCCGCGATGCGGGCCGGTTTGCGGCATTGGCTTACAGCACGGCGCTGCCGCGCCTGCGGGCCCTCAACCTGTCAACGCAGCTGCCTGGCCAGGAACTCCGCCACCTCGTTCTCCAGCGTGGCGTGGTAGGCCACGCGGTCAAAGCCTTCGGGGTTGGCGGCGGCGTCGCCCGCCTCGGACGCCAGCGGCCAGACAGACTGGGCCATGAAGGCGAAGTGGCCTGCACCCGGCACCGTACTGGCCTGTGCAGACGGCAAATTCGCTGCCACATAGCCGCCATGGTAGGGGCCCACAAGCACGGCATCGCGCTCGGCCACCATCAGCCGCACAGGCACGCTGATGGCCTTCAGGCTGTCTGGCGTGAACACCACCGCCATGGGCGCCATGGCCACCACGGCGCGGATGCGGGGGTCTGCCACCGAGACCAGCGGACCATCGAGCGCGGGGGCACCGGCCTGTGTGGGTGCCGCGGTGGCGGCCACAGGTGCCTCCTTCGAAGTCTGGGCGGCCTGACCACGGGCGGGCAGCTTGCCCAGGCTGCAAAAGCCGGGGTCGTCCGACACGCTGCGGCAGTGCTGCGCCGCACGGGCCGGTTCGGCCTGCGCACCGGCCAGGGCCAGCACGGTGTAGCCACCTGCCGAATGCCCCACAGCACCAATGCGCCCGGCCGGAATGCGGGGGCCCCATTCGGGGCTGGCCAGCAGCGCGTCCAGCACGCGGCTCACCTGGCGGGGGCGCTCGCTGAAGTAGCGGCCCGAGGTAATCATCGACCGGTCTTCCCAGTTGTCGCCCGGGTGGCGCAACGCCGCCACCAGATAGCCGTCGGCCGCCAGGCGTGTGGCCAGGTTGTGGTGGCCCAGTTCATGGCCGCCCGTGCCGTGCGAGATGAGGATCAGGCCCTTGAGGGGCGCGGTTGCCACCGGGGCGCCCGGCGTGACCACGGGCCGCCAGGGCCCCATGGGCTGGGTGCGCGCCACCACCGGGGTGGGGTAGAACAGCGCCACGGTCACGGGCTCTGCGCCCGGTACCACCAGGGTGCGCAGGCCGGCGTGCTGGGCCGATGCCGGCGCGGCCCAGGCCAGCATTGCCACAAAAGCTGCCAGCAGCGGGGCACGGGCGTTGCGCCACGCGGAGCGGAGGGCCAGGATGAGGATGAGGGTCACGGTGCGCCTTTCGTCAAATGCCACCCAAGGAGGTGGCTTGACGGCACTGTAGGCGGCGCAAGGGGCGGGCTCCAGCGCCCTGCGACGAAACGCTGCTGCGCGGCGCGAAATGCAGCGCAGGCGGGACGATCAGGAGAGAGGGCTTGGGACCCCGCCCTCCCCGCCCACCTGCATTTACAGCGCAGCTTCGAGGATGCGGCGGCTCACAGCCGGGGTGATCTCGCGCTGTTCGCCCAGCGTCACCATGCCGTGCGCTTCCAGCTGCGCCACCACGGTGTTCACCACCTCGCTGCCCAGGCCGTAGCCCGACAGGCGCGTGGCGATGCCCATGCTCTCAAAGAAATCGCGCGTGCGCTCGATGGCGGCAGTGATGCGTTCGTCCTCGCTGCCGGTGGTGATGCCCCACACACGCTCGCCGTACTGCAGCAGCTTGGCGCGCTTGGCCACCCGGCGCTCGTTCAGCAGCGCGGGCAGCACGATGGCCAGGGTGCGCGCGTGGTCGATGCCGTGCAGCGCCGTCAGCTCGTGGCCGATCATGTGCGTGGCCCAGTCCTGCGGCACGCCCGCGCCGATCAGGCCGTTGAGCGCCATGGTGGCGGCCCACATCAGGTTGGCGCGGTCGTCGTACACCGGCTCGGGGGCGGTCAGCAGGCGCGGGCCGATCTCGATCAGCGTCTGCAGGATGCCTTCGGCAAACCGGTCCTGCACGGGTGCGTTGACCGGGTAGGTCAGGTACTGCTCGACCGTGTGCACAAACGCATCCACCACGCCATTGGCCAGTTGCTGGGGTGGCAGGGTGTAGGTCTTGGTGGGGTCGAGCACCGAGAACACCGGGTAGGTGTGCGCGCTGCCAAACGACAGCTTGGCGCCCTTGGCGCGGTGGGTGATGACGCCGCCGTTGTTCATCTCCGAGCCTGTGGCGGGCAGCGTGAGCACGGAACCAAACGGCATGGCGCCCTTGATGTTGCGGCCGTGCTTTTCGAGGATGGCCCAGGGGTCATCGCCTTCAAAACGGACAGCGGCCGCGATGAACTTGGTGGCGTCGATCACCGAACCGCCCCCCACGGCCAGCAAGAAGTCAAACCCGCCTTCGCGGATCTGCGCCACGGCCTTCATGGAGGTCTCGTAGCTCGGGTTGGGCTCGATGCCGCTGAAGGTGGCGTGTTGGCGCTCGCCCAGCGCGGCGCGCACCTCGGCCAGGGTGCCGGTCTTTTCGGCGCTGGCACCGCCCACCAGGATCAGCACCTTGGCGGCAGCGGGCACGAGCTTGGCCAGGTCGGCAATGCGGCCTTGGCCGAAGGCGATGTGGGTGGGGTTGTGGAAGTCGAAATTCAGCATGTTGGTCTTTCTCCGTCAAAGGCCGTCGCTGCATCACCAGGAACCCGGCCGCGCGGGTGGGCGCAGGGGGCGCGCCGCCCTGGGTTGCGACAGCAAGGGCGCGATTGTGCGGCGCACGGAGGCCGGGTGCCGGTCGCGCGTGCGATAGCCCTGCCGCCAGCAGAGCCTCATGCAGCACGTCGGGCGTAGCGCATGCGACTGCTGCTAGCGCTGGGAGCGTGTTGACGATCCAGCGGGTGTCGTCAACAGGCACTCAGTACAGCGCCCGCTCCATCAGCGCCTGCAGCCGCTCGGCCATGAAGTCGCGCAGCGCCCGCACCAGCGGCGTGAACTGGCGGCGGCTGGGCGCCACCAGGAAGAGCGGTACAGCCTCGGTGGTCCAGCCGGGGCACAGCGGCACCAGGCGCCCGGCGGCCAGGTCGTCGGCCACATCAAAGTACGACTTGTACGCAATGCCACGGCCCAGCACGGCCCAGCGGCGCACCGCGTCGCCGTCGTTGGCCACGTTGCGGCTGCGCACGCGCACCACCACTTCCTGGCCCGATGCGTCCCAGAAGCGCCAGCGGTCGTGCACGTCCTCGCCCAGCATGAAGCACAGGCCATCGTGCGCAGCCAAGGCGTGGGGCGTATCGGGCGTGCCGTGCGCGGCCAGGTAGGAGGGGGCGGCGCAGAGCACGCGCCGGTGTTCGGCGACCAGCGGCAGCGCCACCAGGCTCGAATCCTGCGGCTTGCCGTAGCGGAAGGCGGCATCCACCGGTTCGCCGTAGACATTGGCCATGCGGTCCGACAGCTGCAGGCGGATGTCGATGCCGGGGTGCAGTGCCTGGAAGGCATCCAGCCAGGGCAGCAGCACATTGCGCCCCAGGTCGGACGGGGCCGCCAGCTGCAGCATGCCACGCAGCTCGCCCGCCCGGCCGCTGGCGAGCTGGCCCTGCACCTGCTGCAGCGCGGCGAGTGCGGGGCGGCAGTGCTCCAGAAACAGCGCGCCCTCCTGCGTTAGCCGCAGGCTCCGCGTGGAGCGCACGAACAGCGCCACGCCCAGCTCGGCCTCCAGCCGCTTGAGCGCGGCGCTCGTGGCGGCGGGGGTGAGATCCAGCGCACGGGCCGTGGCCGAAAGGCTGCCGCTGTCCACGGTGCGCACAAAGATGTCGAGGTCTTGCAGGCTTTTCATGGCGAGGGTGGATGAGAAAGGGAAGACGACGGCGATGGAACGACACCACCACCAGGGGCTGATATTCAAATTTTCTTTGAATATTCTTTCAATCAACCGTCTATTTAAAAACTATTGCAGAAAGCCCACCATTCACGCCATGTTCCACACCGGCCTGCCGCCGACCCGAGCCCCTGCCATGACCACCACCCCACACACCGCCACACCCGCCCTGTTCCGCCCCCTGCAGATGGGGCCGCTGGCACTGCCCCACCGCATCGTGATGGCGCCCATGACGCGCGCCCGCAGCAGCCAGCCGGGCGACGTGCCCAACGCGCTCATGGCCGACTACTACGCCCAGCGCGCCAGTGCGGGCCTCATCGTCAGCGAGGCCAGCCAGGTGTCACGCCAAGGCCAGGGCTACAGCTTCACGCCCGGCATCTACAGCGAGGCGCAGGTGCAAGGCTGGCGCCGCGTGACCGAAGCGGTGCACGCCGCGGGCGGGCGCATGGTGCTGCAGCTGTGGCACGTGGGCCGCATGTCGCACGCCAGCTTTCATGCCGATGGGCTGCCCGTGGCGCCCTCGGCCCTGGCCCCTGCAGCACGGGTATGGGTGGCAGGCGAAGACGGCGTGGGCCGCATGCTCGACTGCCCCGTGCCCCGCGCGCTGGAGGCCGCCGAGATTCCTGGCGTGGTGGACGACTTCCGCCGTGCCGCCGCCAACGCCATGCGCGCAGGGTTCGACGGCGTGGAGATCCACGGCGCCAACGGCTACCTCCTTGACCAGTTTCTGCGCACGACCTCCAACCACCGCACCGACGCCTATGGCGGCCCGCTGGAAAACCGCACCCGCTTCGCCCGCGAAGTGGCCGCAGCCGTGGCCAGCGAGGCCGGCGCCGAACGCACGGGCATGCGCCTGGCCCCGTTCATCACGCAGCGCGGCATGGACTGCCCGGAGATCATCCCCACCATCCTGCACCTGGCGCGCGAGCTGGACACGCTGGGCCTGGCCTACATCCACCTGGCAGAGGCCGACTGGGACGACGCCCCCCGCATTCCAGATGAATTCCGCCAGGCTCTACGCGCAGCCTTCAGCGGCCGTGTGATGGTGGCGGGCCAGTACACCCCCGAACGCGCGCAACAGATCCTCGCGTCCGGCATGGCCGACCTGGTGGCGTTTGGCCGCCCGTTCATTGCCAACCCCGATCTGCCTGCGCGCTATGCCGCCGGGCTGCCACTGGCCCCGTTCGATGCGGCCACGCTGTTTGGCGGCGACGCACATGGCTACAGCGACTACACACCGGCCCCGCTGGCTGCGCCCAAGGCCCGGGCTGGCGCGGCTGAAGTGGCCTGAAAACGGCACCACGCGCCCTTCCGAACTTCGCATATCCCCCGCTTCAACTCCCTTTGCACCTCAAGGAACCCATCATGAAATCCGTTGGCTACCAAACCGCCCACCCCATCGACCACCCCGAGTCGCTGCTCGACATCACCCTTCCCGACCCGGTGGCCACGGGCCGCGATCTGCTGGTGGAAGTGCACGCCGTTTCGGTCAACCCCGTGGACACGAAAGTGCGCAAAAGCAGCTCACGCAGCGGCGACGGGCCCGACCACAAGGTGCTGGGCTGGGACGCCAGCGGCATCGTCCGCGCCGTGGGCCCCGATGTGACGCTGTTCCAGCCCGGCGACCGCGTCTGGTACGCGGGCTCCATCGCACGCCAGGGCACCAACAGCGAACTGCACCTGGTGGATGAACGCATCGTGGGCCATGCACCCCAATCGCTCGACTTTGCCGAAGCCGCCGCGCTGCCGCTGACCACCATCACCGCGTGGGAGCTGCTGTTTGACCGCCTGGGCGTGGCCCCCGGCAAGCAACCCACCCACAAGACCCTGCTCATCATTGGCGCGAGCGGCGGCGTGGGCTCCATCCTCACGCAGCTGGCGGCGCGGCTCACCAGCCTCACGATCATCGGCACCGCATCGCGTCCCGAAACGCAGCAATGGGTGCGCGACCTGGGCGCCCACCACGTCATCGACCACAGCCAGCCGCTCACGCAAGAGCTGGCGCGCATCGGCCACCCCATGGTGGACATCATCGTCAGCCTCACGCAGACCGACGCACACTTCGACCAGATCGTCGAGGCCATTGCGCCCCAAGGCCAGTTCGCGCTGATCGACGACCCGGTGTCGCTCGACGTGACGAAGTTCAAGCGCAAGTCCGTGTCGGTGCACTGGGAGCTGATGTTCACCCGCGCGCTGTTCGGCACCGCCGACATGATCGGCCAGCACCGCCTGCTGACCGAGGTGGCTCAGTTGGTGGATGCGGGGCTGATTCGCACCACGCTGGACCAGCGCTTTGGCACCATCAATGCCGAGAATTTGAAACGCGCGCATGCGCTGATCGAGAGCGGCAAGGCGCGGGGCAAGCTGGTGCTGGAGGGGTGGGCCTGAAGAACTGCGGGCCACGCAGGGGGCGTAGCACCACCCGCGCGGCAGATTGTGTGTCGGACTGAAAAATACTGTATTTATAAACAGTCTTTCAGGTATAAATCAGGGCACCACAACCCGAGGAGACCTCCCATGCTGGACCACATGACCTTCCGTGTCACCGACATCGCCCGCACCAAGGCGTTCTACACCGCTGCCCTCGCGCCTTTGGGCTACAGCCTGTGTTTTGAAGGCAACTACGGCTCGAACATGCTGGGCTATGCCTACCCGGCTCCGTCTGAGCACGACGGCAAGAAGGCGGATGTGTGGTTCATCGACGGCCCCTCGCCCTACGGCGGCCCGCCCGCCACCACGGGCTGCCACCTGGCGTGGCGGGCCACCACGCGGGCGCAGGTCGATGCCTTCTACCGCGCCGCCATCGAAGCCGGGGGCCAAGACAACGGCGCCCCGGGCCTGCGGCCCGACTACCACCCCCACTATTACGGCGCGTTTGTCATCGACCCGGAAGGCAACAACATCGAAGCGGTGTGCCACCTGCCGGAGTAGACGGGCCTGCACCGCTGAGGACTGGTGAGGCCTGTCAAGGCCAGGCCGCCCAGTGCACTGTCCCGTGCACCGAAGTGCTGCGGGATCAGTCCAGCTTCACGCCTGCCGCTTTGATGATCTCGCCCCAGCGCTTGGACTCGGAGCGTGCCATGGCGCGGAACTGCTCCGGCGTGCCGGGCAGGGCTTCCATGCCGAAGTCGGCCATGCGCTTGACCACGGCGGGGTTGAGCAGGGCCTTGTTCAGGTCGCCGTTCAGGCGCGCCGTGATCGCAGCGGGCAGACCGGCGGGCGCCAGGATGCCCTGGAACGCAAACACCTCCGTGTTGGGCACACCGGCTTCTGCCAAGGTGGGCACGTCCGGCAGCGCGGCCACGCGCTTGGCCGAGCCAATGGCCAGCGCACGCACCTTGCCCGAGGTGATGACGGGAAGGCCAGCGGCCAGGTCCAGGAACATGCAGGGCACCTGGCCGCCCATCACGTCCTGCAGCGCAGGCGCCGCGCCGCGGTAGGGGATGTGGGTGAGGAAGGTCTTGGTGCGGTTCTTGAACATCTCCATCGCCAGGTGGTGTGGCGAACCATTGCCGGGCGATGCGTAGTTGAGCTTGCCAGGGTTGGCGCGCGCGTAGGCGAGGAATTCCTTCACCGTCTTGGCTTCAAATGCCGGGTGCACCACCAGCGCCAGCGGAAAGCGGCTGATGCCGCCCACGTAGGTGAAGTCCTTTTCGGGGTTGAACGGCAGCTTGGTGAACAGGTGTTCGTTGTAGGCCAGGATGGCGTTGTCGGCCGACATGAAGGTGTTGCCGTCGGGCTTGGCCGTGGCCACCATCTGGCCGCCGATGTTGGTGGAGGCGCCCGGGCGGTTGTCCACCACGATCTGCTGGCCCAGCGTCTGGCGCATGGCCTCAGCCACGGTGCGGGCCAGCACGTCGGTGCCGCCACCGGCGGGGTACGGCACCACCCAGCGCAGGGGCTGGTCGGGCCAGGTCGATTGGGCGGCGGCCCAGGGCGCAGCGGTGGTGGCGCCTGCGGCGGCCAGGGCGGACAAGAGGGTACGGCGTTGCATGGGGTTGTCTCCTTGATACTATGAATTTGATAGCTGCAAGCGCATGTTCCTCTAGCGCATGCAGCCGTTTTTATTCAAATTTTTCTCTGCGGGGCCTCAGGCGGCCGGTGCGGCAATGGTCTGGTCGATGGCACCAAAAATGCTGGCGCCGTCCTTGCCCTTGACCTCGATGCGGATGGTGTCGCCGAACTTCATGAAGTCGGTGCTGGGCTTGCCGTCCTGGATGGTTTCGATGCAGCGCTTTTCGGCGATGCAGCTGTAGCCCTTGGGCCACTCCATGCGGCCGTTCTGCTCCACGCCCTTGTTGCTGACGGTGCCGCTGCCCACGATGGAGCCGGCGCGCACGTTGCGCGTCTTGGCGATGTGGGCAATGAGCTGGCCGAAGTGGAAGGTCATTTCAGGACCCGCGTCGCACATGCCGACCTTGCGGCCGTTCCAGGTGGACTGCACGGTGAGGTTGACGCGGCCGTGGTCCCAGGCGTCGCCCAGCTCGTCCAGTGTGACGGCGACGGGGCCGAAAGCGGTAGCGGGCTTGCTCTGGAAGAAACCGAAACCCTTGGCCAGCTCGGCCGGGATCAGGTTGCGCAGGCTTACGTCGTTGGCAATCATCACCAGGCGGATGCCGTCCAGCGCCTGGTCGGCGGTGGTGCCCATCTTCACGTCGCCGGTGATGACGGCGATCTCGGCCTCGAAGTCGATGCCCATGGCTTCGCTGGGCACCACGACATCGTCGCAGGGGCCGATGAAGTCGTCGCTGCCGCCCTGGTACATCAGGGGGTCGGTGTAGAAGCTTTCGGGCACTTCGGAGTTGCGCGCTTTTCGCACCAGTTCGACGTGGTTGATGTACGCAGACCCGTCAGCCCACTGGTAGGCGCGGGGCAGCGGGGCCATGCACTGGGCGGGGTCGAAGGGGAAGGCGTGGCGCGCGCGGCCGCTGTTGAGCTGGTCGTACAGGTCCTGCAGCTGGGGTGACAGGAAGCCCCAGTCGTCCAGCACCTGCTGCATCTTGCTGGCAATGCCGGTCGCATAATGGGCCGTGCCCAGGTCGCGGGAGACGACAACCAGTTGGCCGTCGCGCGAGCCGTCTTTGTAGGTAGCGAGTTTCATGGTGGCAGGACCTTTGTCTCAGAAGGGTTGATGGGCACCGCTAGCGAAGATTACGCTTGGGTAAATTGATTTAACTAAACAAAACTCGCAAATTTTAGTGCACATGGACAAAGAACGTGCAGGAATTCAATCGGTCGAGGTGGGTTTTGCCCTGCTGGAGGGGCTGACGCGCTCACGTGGACCGCTGATGCTCAAGGATGTGGCCGCCTCGGCGGGCATGAGCGCGGCCAAGGCGCACCGGTATCTGGTGAGCTTTCAGCGCCTGGGCCTGGTCACGCAAGATCCCCGCACCGCGCGCTATGACCTGGGCCCGGCCGCACTCAAGCTGGGGCTGGCCTCGCTGACTCGGCTCGATGGCGTGCGCCTGGCCCGCGAACGCATGCCCGCGCTGATGGAAACCATCGGCCACACGCTGGCGCTGGCCGTGTGGGGCAACCACGGCCCCACCATCGTGCACTGGGAGGAATCGCCCCAGGCCGTCACCGCCAACCTGCGCCTGGGCGACGTGATGCCGCTGCTGTCGTCAGCCACGGGCCGGTGTTTTGCGGCCTTCATGTCGCCCGAGGTGGTGGCGCCGCTGCTCAAAGAGGAGCTGGCCCGCGCCGTGAAGATGCGCCGCACCGACCTGCCCGCCACCATGGCCGAAGTGAACGCACTGCTGGCCGAGGTGCGCGAGCGCGGCGCCGCCCGCGTGGTGGACACGCTGCTGCCGGGCATCGTCGCCTTCTGCGCGCCGGTGTTCGATGCCGACGGTCACCTGGAGCTTGGCATCACCACGCTGGGATCCATCGCCACCTTTGACCCCGAATGGGGCGGCGCCATTGATGCGCCGCTGCGCGCGGCCGCAGCCCAGCTGTCCAGCGACCTGGGCGCAGGCAGCGCCTGACGGCCCCGTACCCGGACACACAAGCAGCGAGCAGATGCCACGGCGCGCGCTGGTTTTCATCACGGCCCTGGTGCTGGCCCTGCACTGGCTGGTGCTCAGCGGCGTGCCCCTGGCCTGGGACAGCCCTGCACAGCCGTCCAGCCAGGTGTTCAGCACGCGCAGCATCGCGCCCGCACCGCCCCCACCAGCCGTTGCGCCCTTCGGCGTGACCGCCGCGCCCGTTGCCGCACCGCAGCCCCCGGCCCGTAAAAAGGCGCCCTCCCCCAAGCGCCCCCCAGCCCCTGTCGCCGCAGACCGTCCCGAGCCTCTACTGGCGGCCGCCCCTGTCACGGAAGCCGGCGCGCCTGCGGACCCTGGTGCCGCAACCACCGTGGCCAGCGCAACCCCTGAGACGCCTGCCAACGACGCCGCCCCGGCACCCGCGCCTGCGGCATCGGCACCGGCCGCCCCCCCAGAGCCCACGGCTGAAGACGCCCAGCCCGGCACGGGCGTGGACATCCGCCCGCCCGGAGGCACCGGCCGCAGTGCCAGCGCCCCACCGCCGCCCGTGCGCATGCCTGCCCCCACGCGCCTCGCGTTTGACGTAAGCGGCCAGGCCAAAAAGTTCGCCTACAGCGCCCGGGCCGAACTGCTGTGGCAGCACGACGGCAATCGCTACGAGGCGCGCCAGGAGATCAGCGCCTTTCTGGTAGGCACCCGCACGCAGCGCAGCGTGGGCACGGTCACGGAGCAAGGACTGCTGCCCGAGAAGTTCTCCGACAAATCCCGCAGCGAGCAGGCCGCGCATTTTGACTACGACAAGGGCCGCGTCACCTTCAGCGCCAACACGCCCGATGCCGTGGCAGGCCCCGGCGTGCAGGACCGGCTGAGCCTGTTCATCCAGCTGGGCGCGATGCTGGCCGCAGACCCGGGCCGGTTTGTGCCTGGCACCCAGATCACGCTGACCACGGTGAGCGCCCGCAGCGCCGACCGCTGGACCTTCACCGTGGAAGGCCCCGAAACCCTGGACCTGCCCGCCGGGCCCACGCCTGCCCTCAAGCTGCTGCGCCTGCCCCGCAAGGACTACGACCAGAAGGCCGAACTCTGGGTGGCGCCGGGGCTGGGTTATCTGCCCGTGCGCATCAAGCTCACCCAGGCCAACGGCGATTTCGCCGACCTGCTGCTGCGCGCCAGCGGCCCTCCCTGAGCGCAGCCTGTGATCGCTGCGCCGCACGGAGTGTTGCGCCCAAGCGCCATCTGGGCAAAAAAGCCCCACAAGCCCGGCGTGCTACGTTTTTCATGAAATACTGCAACGCAGCAGGGAACAAAAGCCGTGGTTTACCTAGGAACGTTCTAAGGCCTTGAACTCTGCGCACCCGCTGTCATCTGACATCTATATCGACAAGGGGAACACGATGCACATGCTCTACGACTCAGAATCCTTCGTGGTGGTCCATATGCTGCCCGATGCCGTGGAGAAAAAGAGCGCCCAGGTGCTCAACGACACCGCCCCCGCCGTTCCCCAGCTTGCACGCCATGGTTTTGAAATCGTGGACAAGCGCTCCGGCAAAGAGGTCTACCTGGACGGTTCCTGGGCCGAGATGTTCCAGGAACAGATCCTGGCCTGGCAGCGCGACACGCCCACCCAGGAAGAAGTGGAAGACGCACTGGACCGCTACGCGGGCCTGGCGCAAAACCCGGTGGTGGTGCACTGACACCGCGACAAAGGCCGGTGCGTTAGCTCAGCCCACCGAGCCTTCGTGTGCGCTGGGCGGATAAATCCTCCGGTACAGCGGGTCCACCAGCATCAGCACCGCAATCAGCCGGCACACCTGGAACGCCGTCACCACGGGCACCCCCAGCTGCAGCACCTTGGCCGTGATGGCCATCTCGGTGATGCCGCCGGGCGAAGTGCCCAGCAGCAAGGTGACCCAGGGCAGCCCCGTCGCCCAGGCCAGGGCACCGGCAAACAGTGCGCACACGCCCATCAACGCCACCGTGCCCAGCGCCACCGACGCCAGCCAGCGCGGCGCAGTGTGCAAGAACTCCGCGCGAAACCGCACGCCCAGGCTCACCCCGATCACGAGCTGCGCTGCGTTGACCATGCCCTGGGGCACCGCCGACAGACTCTGGCCCGCCATGGTCAGGCCCATGGACACCAGCATCGCCCCCATGAACCAGGGGTTGGCGCGGCCCAGCCGGTCCATCAGCAACGCCCCTGCACCGGTCAACAGCGCCATCAGCGCCAGCCCCGGCCAGTTCACCACCCGCAGCGTGGGCGGCAGGATATCGAGGCCATGCAGTCCACTGAACTGCAGCGCGAACGGAATGGTCACCGTAACGATCAGCAGCCGCAGGCTGTGGCTGGCAGCCACCAGGTCGGTACGCGCGTTTTCGCGCTCGGACAACAAGGTCATCTCGGACGCCGCTCCAATCGCGCCGGCAAAGTAGCTGGTGGCGCGCAGCATCGGTGCAGGAACACCGTGCATGCGGGGCGCATGCACGCGGTAAAGCCACGCACCAAACAGCCAGCCCAGGAACAGCGCCCACGCAATGCCCAGCACGATGGCCCACCACAGGCCGCCGATCAGCGCGACCACCTGGGGCGTGAAATACAGGCCCAGCGCGGCGCCAATGGTCCATTGCCCGGCGTTGCGCAGCGGGCCCCAGCTTTCGGTGGGGCCGCCGGCCATCGACACGACAGAAGTAGCCAGCAGTGGGCCGATCATCCAGGGCAGCGGGGTCTGCAGGGCCACACAGGCAGCGGCAGCGGCCCACGCCAAGGCCAGGGTGGCCAGGGTGCGAACAATAAAGAGGGGGCGCATACGGGAAACGGCAGGCAGGCAAGCAAACAGGCGCGGCAGGTCGCGCAACCCCGCAGTATCGCGCGAGCCGCTGGCCCTGCAGCCGCCAAGGCGCTGCCCAGACGGAACGGCTGGCATCGCCACCGGGCAACGGCCGCTTGGCACCGGGCGCCAAGCAGTCCCTGGGGGCAGCAGGCGCCAAAATTTCAGCCCTAGCGGCCTCTTGCGCTAGTCGAATATGCGCTTGCAGCTATATTTTTGATATCAATTAGTCGCACCCCGCCGCGCAGCCATCTCCTGCCCCATCGCCGCAAGGGACGCGGGCGGCAGCAAAGTGGCAGCAGCAGGGTAGGCCACACCTTCTTCGGCGGCGATGTGGGCGTCGTACCGCATGGCAAAACGGTCCAGCGCGGCCTCGTCCTGGGGCGTGAAGCCGGTGGCGCTTTCATCCAGCAACGCTTGCAGCCCGGCCCGGGCCGCTGCCCAGTCGGCGGTCATGGCCACGTGGTCGCGCTGCAGGCGCGTGACCAGCGCCCGGACCTCGGGCGTGGCCTGGGCGAGCAGCAGGGGGAACACATGCAGTTCTTCGTCCTGGTGGTGCAGCGGTGCTGCGATGTCGAAATAACGCAGTACATCCCGCGCGGCCTGGCGGGCATCGTTGTCAACGCCCTGCTTTCGCACATGCTCACGCAAGCGGCCCAGCAAACCCAGCGTGCGTTGCACGCGCTCGTGGCAGGCCTCCAGCATGGCAAAAGGCTGCTCAAAGCCCACGGCCGGCGCGCTGAAGCCGGGCAGATGCCTTGGCGCAGCAGCAGATACGGATGCGGACGCAGGTACGGACGCCTGTGCCATGGCAGGCCTCAGCCAAACCGCACAGGGTGGCCCTGGCGGTCAAACGGAATGAACGCCCCATGCGCCCCACCCTTGATCGCATCCACCATGCGCTGCAAGGGCGTCTCGGCATCGGCGCTGCTGGGCGCCTGGTTCAGCGTGCCGGACATCGCCGCCGCAAACACGATGGCCCAGTCGTGGCCCGGGGCGGTGAACTGGCGGGCCTCGGTCGCCAGTGCGTCGAACGATGCCAGTTCCTGCGGCGTCTTGTCCACACACATCAGAGGCACCAGGGCACCGCCCTGCCCGGCCTCGAAGCGCGCGCGCTGCGCGGGGGTGGCGTCGTCGGGCAGCTCCACCGCCGCGAAGACGAACAGCAGGCGCTGCGGCTCGGGTTGCATGCGCGCAGCCTGCAGCAGGTCGTCAAAACTGGAAATATCCATGAAAAGGTCTCGCAATCAATGAAAGGTGGGAGCCACCAGCGCGCTTCAAAATCCAGGCACCACGCCCCGCTTGGCATCCAGTGTGCTCACATAGGCGCCTGCCGCAGGGCGTGCGCGCACCGCCTTGCGCGACAACACGGTGCCGATGCTGATGAAACACAAGGCCTGCTCGGAGGCCGCCAGCTGGAACAAGGCCCGCAGGCTCGGCGCCTTCAGCGCCTTGCCGCTGGTCAGTGCCGAACCGTAGCCTTGCGCGGTGGCCATCAGCAGCATGTTCTGCACGGCACAGCCGGCAGAGACGGTGCGCTCGGCCAGATCAATCTCGGCGTCGCCCCGCTCGGCATCTACCACCGCCAACAGCAACACCGGGGAGCGGTACGCCTTCTCGCGTGCCTGCTCGGCCTGCTCGGGGGTGGCGGCAGAGTCGCGCTCCAGCAGGGCCTGCGCAAACACATCGGCCAGCGGCGGACGCGCGGCCTGCGGCACCAGGATGAAGCGCCAGGGCAGCAGCTGACCATGGTCTGGCGCGTGGGCTGCGGCCTGGAGTATCTGCGCCAGCTCGGCCGCATTGGGGCCTGGCCCGCCCAGGCGCTTGGGCAGAATGGTCTGGCGTGACTGGATCAACGCCGCCGCCAGCCCGGCCACATCGTCAGGCGCACTGGCCCGCGCCGCAGCAGGCTGCGCGCGAGACGAAGGGTTCAACGGCCAGGGAATGACAGACATGGGGAATCCTTCCAATGCTTACCGTGTGTCCCGGGAAGGCCGATGCGGGACCCGACCATTCATCCACAGCTCCCCAGGTGCCCACACTGCGTGCAGTAGTCGCAGCCGTCCTTGCGGATGACCGCGTGGGCGCCACATTCGCTGCACTTCTTGCCCGCCATGGCCTGGGGAACGGCCACGGGCAGCGGAACGGGCTCGTCCAGCGGCAGTTGCTGCTGCACCGGGTCGGCCACGCGGCGCGCCAGGATGTTCTGGATGGCATAGGCCATGGCCGCCACTTCGGAGTCGTGCCACATGGGCACCAGCGTGCCGTCGTCCTTGCGGTGGGTGCCCAGGCGCACCGGGCCGCGGTCCCAGGCGACCTTGCGCATGTCCGACAGCGCCCGCTCCAGAAAACCGCCACGCGCTGCGAGCGACAGCATGCGCATGCTAGACGTGATCCACTGCTGCGACTCGCCGCTCTGGCCCACCGGCATGAAGAACTCGATGGCGCGGTCCACCGTACCGTTGCCCACGCCCGTTGGCACGGGCAGGAAGGACACGATGAGGTACAGGGTCTTGTGGCCTTCCTGTGTCCAGTACTCAAGCTTCTCAGCCACCGCCGAAAGGCCCCCTTGCGGACGGCTTTCGATCACGGTGCGCATGGGGTCCACCGGGGGTGCGGGTGGCGCCACAGGCGCCGCAGCGGGCGCAGGCGCAGGTTCCGCATGGGTTTCGAGCACCGAACCCAGAATGCTGTTGGGCCGGTAGGTTGCCAGGCCCTTGAGCTTGGCGCGCCAGGCCTGCAGGTACAGGTCCTTGAACCCTTCGTAGGGGTAGTCCGCGGGAATGTTCACGGTCTTGGAGATGGCCGTGTCCACAAAAGGCTGCACGGCTTCCATCATGGCGATGTGGCCTTCGGCCGGCATGGCCAGGGCCGAGACGAAGTAGTCTGGCAACGCCTCCACATCCCCGCCCAGCTCGCGGTACAGGCGCCAGGCATGGTCTTCCACCGCGTATTCGGTGGTGCTGCCGTCGGACTCGCGCTTCTTGCGCTTGTACATCCACGAGAACGGCGGCTCGATGCCATTGGAGGCATTGTCGGCAAAGGCCAGGCTCACGGTGCCCGTGGGCGCGATGGACAACAGGTGGCTGTTGCGGATGCCGTGCTGGTGGATCGCGGCCTTGAGCGATTCGGGCAGCCGGCTCGCAAACGTGCCTTCCGCCAGGTAGCCCCGCGCATCGAACTTTGGAAACGCACCTTTCTCGCGCGCCAGGTCCACCGATGCGGCATACGCTGCGTCGCGCATGCACTCGGCAATGCGCGCGGCCATGGTGCGGCCCTCAGGCAGGTCGTAGCGCAGGCACAGCATGGCCAGCGTGTTGCCCATGCCGGTGAAGCCCACGCCAATACGGCGCTTGGCCATGGCCTCATCGCGCTGTTGCGGCAGCGGCCAGTAGGTCACATCGAGCACATTGTCGAGTGCGCGCACCTGCAGTGCCACGGCTTGGGTGAATGCGTCAAAGTCAAAGGCGGCCACACCGCCAAAACCAAAGGGGTGGCGCACAAAGCGGGTGAGGATGATGGGGCCCAGGTCACAGCAGCCATAGGACGGCAGCGGCTGCTCTCCGCAGGGGTTGGTCGCCGCAATGTCTTCGCAGTAATGCAGGTTGTTGTCTTCGTTGATGCGCCCCAGGAACAGGATGCCAGGCTCGGCAAAGTCGTAGGCCGACTTCATGATCGTGTCCCACAGCTCGCGCGCGGCCACGGTGGCGTAGACCCACAGGCCATCGGCGCGCTGGCGAGCGCCCTGGGCCAGCAGTGCGGTGCCGGGGCGGGCCTTGTGCACCAGCTCCCACGGTGCGTTGTTCTGCACGGCCTGGATGAACTCGTCCGACACCCCCACCGACACATTGAAATTGTTCCAGCGGCCTGGCATGCGCTTGGCGGTGATGAACTCGTGCACATCGGGGTGGTCGATGCGCAGCACGCCCATCTGCGCGCCCCGGCGTGCGCCAGCGCTCTCCACGGTGGAGCAGGACTGGTCGAACACGTTCATGTAACTGCACGGCCCCGATGCCATGGAGGCGGTGGCCTTCACCTGTGCGCCCTTGGGACGGATGCGGGAGAAATCGTAGCCCACGCCCCCGCCACGGCGCATGGTCTCGGCCGCCTCGCGCAGCGCTTCGTAGATGCCCGGAAAGCCTTCGTCATCCACGCCCTGGATGCAGTCACCCACGGGCTGCACAAAGCAGTTGATGAGGGTGGCCTGGATGTCGGTGCCCGCTGCGCTCATGATGCGGCCTGCGCCGATGGCGCCCGCCTTCAGGTTGGCGAGGAACAGTGCCTCGTACTTTGCGCGCAGTTCGGGTTTTTCGACCGAGGCCAGGGCCCGTGCCACGCGCTGGTATAGCTCGTCGGCCGTGGTTTCGCCGGGTTTGAGGTATTTCTCCCGCAGCACATCCAGGCTGATGGGCTGCAGGGACGAGGTGGGGTTGAGTGGGGGCTGGGGTTCGCGTTTCATGGGGGCCGATGATTTGGGTTTCAGGCTGAAACGGGGTTGCGTTCCGTCAAGGAGCGCTCATTCCACTCCGAATGCAGCGCCATGGCAAGTCAGTGGCCGCTCACTCGTCCACCAGCACCTGCCCATCATGCTCCACGTAGGGCTGGTAGGGGCCGGTGCCGCTGTGGTCCGACTGCGAAGCGGGCACAAATCCACCGGTCTGGACGTCGAACACATGCACTTCGCCGTCCTCGATCACATAGTGCCAACCGTGCAGGCTGATCTGGCCCGACTGCACCCGGCTGCGTACCATGGGGTACTCCATGAGGCGCTCCAGCTGCAGCACCACCGCGCGCTGCTCGGTGCGGCGCAATACCTCGGGACCCGGCTGCATGGGCAACAGTGCCTCGCGCCCCAGGTCCAGCCAGCGGTTGAGGTTGGGGGCCTCGGGCGACACCTCACCATACATCGCCTTGATGGCCCCACAGTGACTGTGGCCGCACACCACGATGCGGCGCACCTGCAGGTTGAGCACCGCGAACTCGATGGCCGCCGTGGTGCCATGGTGGCCATGCGACCCGTCGTACGGCGGGATGAACGCACCCACATTGCGCACCAGAAACAGCTCGCCCGGCCCCGCACCAGTCAGCAGATAGGGCACCAGGCGGGAGTCGGAACACCCGATGAACAAGGTGGTGGGATGCTGCCCTTCGTCCACCAGCGCCTGGAACTGCTGGCGATACTGGGGGAAAGCGTCGTCATGGAAGCGGCGCAAGCGGTCCAGCAACTCGTCGGGCATGGGCAGGCAATCAGATAACGGTGGTGTGTGGAGCAACTACTGTACGAGCGGTGTGTCGGCAGCGTCCAGCGCCACCCCTTCGACCACGGCGGCGCCCGCCAGCAGCTGCAAATATTGGCGCAACGCATTCGCCCAGGCCTGCTGGCGCAGGGTGAGCGCAATGGCTTGGCGCACCTCTTCGAACGAGGGCTGTTGCCCCGGGTCACGGGCCACCACCTCCACCACATGCAGACCAAAGCGGCTGTGCACCAGGCGTGCCAGCACACCGATCTCAGCACAGCCAAACACCTCGCGCGCGAACTCGGGGGCGCAGTCGGCGCGGGTCAGCCAGCCCAGGTCACCGCCCTGCTGGCCACTGGGGCAGTTGGACCACTGGGCGGCGGCCTTGGCGAACTGTGCACCGCCATCGTCCGCGCAGCGCAGCTCGATCAGCAAGGCCTCGGCCCGCAGGCGCAGCTGCTTCACATCCACGCCCGGTGTCACCGCAAACAGCACATGGCGCAGTTGCGCACGCTCCCCCTGGGCATGGGCCGCAGGGTGGGCGTCGTGGTAGCGGCGGCAGGCTTCTTCTGAAGGATCAGGGAGGTCCAGCTCGCGCTCCAGCAACTGCTCAATGGCATCGGAGGCCTCGACGCTGATGGCGCCCAGGGCACCCGGCACATCGCTCGCGGGCAGCAGACCCGCTTGTTGCGCCGCCTGGCGCAGCAACTCGGTGCACGCACGCTGGCGCAGGGCCTCTTCGTCCAGCGACTCGTGCGGGGCGTTGAGGGCCACGCCATTGACACGTGCCACCTCGGCCGCCACCAAGCCCCTGCCCCCCATGGCGCCGGCTGGTGGTGCGAGGGCGGCTTGCAGAGGCACATCGTCCATCGTTGCCACCAGGGCCTCGTAGGCCGCAGCCTGCGTCGGGGTCAGCGTGCTGGCAGGTGCTGCCGCCACGCCGCCGTCAGTGGAGCCGCATCCGCAGCTCCCGGTTCCACATCCGCTCATGGTGTGCTCCTTGATAGTCGGTGGATTTCAGGCGCGGCGGTCTTGCGACTGCATGTGGCCTGGGGGCAGGTTCAAGCGGCGCGCACGCACCACCTGGTAGGGGCGCAGCACATAGGCCAGCGTGCCAAAGCCACTCCACACATGCACCAGACGGGTGAAGGGGAAGACCAGGAAGATGCTCATGCCCAGGAACATGTGGGCCTTGAAAATCCAGCCCGCCTCGGCCAGCAGCTCCACCCCGCCACTGCGGAAGGTCACCACCCGTTGCCCCCACTCGGCCAGCTTCATCATCATGGAGCCATCCAGATGCTGCGCCGACAGCGGAATGGTCGCCAGGCCCAGCGCCAGTTGCAGCCACAGCAGCACCAGGATCAGGATGTCGCTGGCCTTGGACGTGGCGCGGATGCGAGGGTCCGACAGGCGGCGGTGCAGCAGGATGGACAGGCCGATGAAGCCCAGCGTGCCCGCGATCCCGCCGGAGACCATGGCCATGAGCTGCTTGGCGCCCGCACTCATGAAGTGCTCGTACACAAAGTGCGGCGTGAGCATGCCCACCGTGTGGCCGAAGAAGAGGAACAGCACGCCGATGTGGAAAAGGTTGCTGCCCCAGCGCAGGCTTCCAGTGCGCAGCAGCTGCGACGAGTCACTCTTCCAGGTGTACTGGTCACGGTCAAATCGCGCCCAGCTGCCGATGAAGAACACGGCCAGGCAAATGTAGGGATAGATGCCAAACAGCAGGGTGTCAAGCCAGGTGGTCATGCTGAGACTCCTTCGGGTGCCCGCTCGGCGCGGGGGGTACGAACAAAATGCAGGGGCTGCGGCTGGTCGGGCTTGGACTGGCCCTGGGTGCTGCAACCGCCAAACGCTTCGGGCTCGGCCCAGACCTCGTCCATGGGCGGCTCGGGCGTGAGCGCCACCGACTGCACACGCTGGCCCGAGACTTCGAGCACGGCGGCGATCACGCTGGCGTAGGGGCTGTTGCGCGCCACGAGGGCGCTGAACAGCGCATTGAGGATGTGGGCCATTTCGCCCAGGAACTCCTTGGCCACTTCGGGCGGCTGGGTGGAGGCGAACTCCAGCACCACCGGCAGGTGGTCGGGCAGCTCCTCTGCCTGGAACTGCAGGCCTGCCTTCTCGTAGGTCTGCAACAGGTCGATGAGCGCCGGGCCCCGGTCACGCGAATCGCCGTGCACATGCTCGAACAGGTGCAGCGAGGTCTGGCGACCTCGATCAAAGTTGTCCACGTAGCGGGCTTCGGCTTCCAGCGGGTCGAGTGCAGCCAGGTGCTCGCACACCGCCTTCAACTCCTCCATGCGCTCGGCCGTCAGGGCTTGCTCGGCCTGCAGAGCGTCGATGAGCTGCGGCATCACGCTGCGCAGCTGAGCATCGGGGTAGCTCAGCAGGTAGCCCAGGGCGCGCAGGGTCAGGCGCACGGAGGTCGGGTTCTTCTTGAACATGGTGATTCCTTCCGTGTCGCTCAAACAGTCGCTTTGATGGGAATGGTCCGCGGCTTCTTGCCACCGAACATACTGGTCTCGGTGGCGCCGTCGGAGCAACCGTTGCCAAACGAGAAGCCGCAGCCGCCCCGGATGTCGAACGCGTTTTCTGCGTACTCGCGGTGGGCCGATGGGATGACGAAGCGGTCCTCGTAATTGGCAATCGCCATCACGTGGTACATCTCCTCCACCTCCGCCATCGACAGGCCGGCCTGCTTGAGCACCGACAGGTTCTGGCGCTGCTCCACATGCTTGTCGCGCTGGTAGGTGCGCATGGCCAGCATGCGCTCCAGCGCCCGCACCACGGGCCCGGTGTCACCGGCGGTGAGCAGGTTGGCCAGGTACTGTACGGGGACGCGCAGCTGCGACACGTCGGGGATCTCGCCATTCACGCCCACGTGGCCGGCATTGGCAGCGGCCGTGATGGGCGACAGGGGCGGTACATACCAGACCATGGGCAGCGTGCGGTACTCGGGGTGCAGCGGCAGGGCCACCTTCCAGTCCACCGCCATCTTGTAGACGGGGCTGTTGCGGGCGGCGTCCATCCAGCTGTCCGGGATGCCGTCGATGCGGGCCTGCTTGATGACATCGGGGTCGTTCGGGTTCAGGAAGATGTCGAGCTGGGCCTGGTACAGGTCGCGGTCGCGCTCCACGCTGGCGGCTTCCTGGATGCGGTCTGCGTCGTACAGCAGCACACCCAGGTAGCGGATGCGGCCCACGCAGGTTTCCGAGCACACGGTCGGCTGGCCCGCTTCGATGCGGGGATAGCAGAAGATGCACTTCTCGGCCTTGCCCGATTGCCAGTTGTAGTAAATCTTCTTGTAGGGGCAGCCTGAGACGCACATGCGCCAGCCACGGCACTTGTCCTGGTCGATCAGCACGATGCCGTCTTCCTCGCGCTTGTAGATCGAGCCGCTGGGGCACGATGCCACACACGCCGGATTCAGGCAGTGCTCGCACAGGCGCGGCAGGTACATCATGAAGGTGTTTTCGAACTGGCCGTAGATGTCCTTTTGCACATCGTCGAAGTTCTTGTCCTTGCTGCGCTTGCTGAACTCACCGCCCAGGATTTCTTCCCAGTTCGGGCCCCACTCGATCTTCTCCATGCGCTTGCCGGTGATCAAGCTGCGCGGGCGGGCCGTGGGTGCGGCCTTGGTTTCAGGCGCGGACTGCAGGTGGTCGTAGTCGAACGTGAAGGGCTCGTAGTAGTCGTCGATCTGCGGCAGGTTGGGGTTGGCGAAGATGCGCATGAGCAGCTTCCACTTGCCGCCCTGGCGGGGCGCGATGGAGCCGTCGGGGCTGCGCACCCAGCCGCCATTCCACTTGTCCTGGTTTTCCCATTCCTTGGGGTAGCCGATGCCGGGCTTGGTTTCGACGTTGTTGAACCAGGCGTATTCCACCCCGGGGCGGCTGGTCCAGACGTTCTTGCAGGTGACGGAACAGGTGTGGCAACCAATGCACTTGTCCAGGTTCAGCACCATGCCGATTTGTGCGCGAATTTTCATCGTGTTTCTCCTTGGCTTCAGGCGTGGGCTGCGGTGCTGGACACAGGCTCATCGTCGAGCCAGTCCACGCGGTCCATCTTGCGCACCAGCACGAACTCGTCGCGGTTGGTGCCGATGGTTCCGTAGTAGTTGAAGCCGTAGCTGTACTGTGCGTAGCCGCCAATCATGTGGGTGGGCTTGAGCACGATGCGCGTGACCGAGTTGTGGATACCGCCACGGGTGCCGGTGATCTCGGAGCCAGGGGTGTTGATGATCTTCTCTTGCGAGTGGTACATCATCACCATGCCGGGGTTTACACGCTGGCTCACCACCGCACGGGCTGCAATGGCACCGTTGGCGTTGAAGAGTTCGACCCAGTCGTTGTCCACGATGCCAGCGACCTTGGCGTCGTCCTCGCTCAGCCACACCACCGAGCCACCCCGGTTGAGCGTGAGCATCATCAGGTTGTCGCTGTACGTGCTGTGGATGCCCCACTTCTGGTGCGGCGTGATGAAATTCAGCGCGATCTCGCGGTTGCCGTTGGGCTTCTTGCCTTCCACTTCTTCCAGCGTCTTGAGGTGCACGGGTGGGCGGTAGCTCACGAAGCCTTCGCCAAAGTCACGCATCCACGGGTGATCTTGGTAGAACTGCTGGCGGCCCGTGAGGGTGCGCCATGGGATGTACTCGTGCACGTTGGTGTAGCCGGCGTTGTAGCTGACCTTTTCGCTTTCCAGGCCAGACCAGGTGGGCGAGCTGATGATCTTGCGCGGCTGCGCCTGGATGTCGCGGAAGCGGATCTTCTCGTCCTCGCGGTGCAGCGCCAGGTGCACGTGGTCGCGCCCGGTCTGCTTGCCCAGGGCCTCCCAGGCCTTGCAGGCCACGTGGCCGTTGGTTTCGGGGGCCAGCATCATCACCACTTCGGTGGCGTCGATGTCGGTCACGATGCGGGGCATGCCCTGCGTCACGCCCTCTTCCTTCACGCGGCCGTTCAGGTCGCCCAGCTGGCCGACTTCGGTCTGCGTGTTCCAGCCAATGCCCTTGCCGCCGTTGCCCACCTTCTCCATCAGCGGGCCCAGCGCGGTAAAGCGTTTGTAGAGGTTGGGATAGTCGCGCTCAACCACCGTGACCTGCGGCGCCGTCTTGCCGGGGATCAGTTCGCACTCGCCCCGCTTCCAGTCGCGCACACCATAGGGCTGGGCCATTTCGCCGGCCGTGTCGTGCATGATGGGTGTGAGCACCACGTCCTTTTCGACGCCCAGATGGCCCACGCTGACCTCGCTCACGGCCTTGGCAAAACCCTTGTAGATCTCCCAGTCGCTCTTGGCCTGCCAGGCAGGGTCCACCGCGGTGGACAGCGGATGGATGAAGGGGTGCATGTCGCTGGTGTTGAGGTCGTTCTTCTCGTACCAGGTGGCCGTGGGCAGCACGATGTCGGAGTACAGGCAGGTCGTGCTCATGCGGAAGTCGAGCGTGACCAGCAGGTCCAGCTTGCCTTCGGGCGCGTTGGTGTGCCACTGCACTTCCTCGGGCTTAGCTTCGTCCTTGCCCAGATCCTTGCCCTGCACGCCGTGGGTGGTGCCCAGCAGGTGCTTGAGGAAGTATTCATGCCCCTTGCCCGACGAGCCCAAAATGTTGGAGCGCCACACAAACATGTTGCGCGGCCAGTTGGCAGGGTGGTCCGGGTCTTCGCAGCTCATCTGCAGGCTGCCGTCTTTCAGTGACTGGACCACGTAGTCCTTGGCGTCCATGCCCCGGGCTGCGGCGTCCTTGGCCACCTGCAGCGGGCTGGTCTTGAGCTGGGGGGCGGATGGCAGCCAGCCCATGCGCTCGGCGCGCACGTTGTAGTCGATCTGCGCGCCGTGATAAGCCTTCTTGTCGGCCAGCGGCGAGAGGACCTCCTCCATGCCCAGCTTCTCGTAGCGCCACTGGTCGGTGTGGGCGTAGAAGAAGCTGGTGCTGTTCATCTGGCGCGGTGGGCGGATCCAGTCCAACGCAAAGGCCAGCGCCGTCCAGCCGGTCTGTGGGCGCAGCTTTTCCTGGCCCACGTAGTGCGCCCAGCCGCCACCACTCTGACCGATACAGCCGCAGAGCATCAGCATGTTGATGATGCCGCGGTAGTTCATGTCACTGTGGTACCAGTGGTTCATGGCCGCACCAATGATGACCATGGACTTGCCATGGGTCTTGTGCGCGTTGTCGGCAAACTGGCGGGCCACGGTGATGATCTGATCGCGTGGCACACCGGTGATCTTTTCCTGCCAGGCGGGCGTGTAGGGGCGGTCGCTGTCGTAGGTGACGCCCTGCTCTTCGCCGGGCAGACCCCGGTCAATGCCGTAGTTGCCAGCCAGCAGGTCGAACACGGTGGCCACCATCACCCGGCCCTGGGCTTCGTGCCCGGCCAGCTCCAGGTGGGACACCGGCACGCGGCGCACCATCACGTCGCCGCCTTGTTCGTTGGCCGTGAAGTTGGGCGTTGCCACGCCGCCAAAGTACGGGAAGGCCACATCGGCCACGTCGTGGGCCTGCGCGCCGTCCTCGATCACCGAGAGCTTGAGCTTGACGGTGTTGCCGGTGCGCGCTTCCTTGTTCTCCAGGTTCCACAGGCCCTGGTCGGCACGTCCGTCGGCCCCCCAGCGGAAGCCGATGGAGCCATTGGGCAGCGTGACCTGGCCCAGTTCGTCGTAGCCCACGGTCTTCCAGTCGGGGTTGTTGGACTGGTCGAGCTTGTTCGGAAAGTCGCTGGCGCGCACATAGCGGTCGGGCACCATCACCGTGCGGCCATCGGGCAGCGTCTTTTCCTTGAGCACCACCAGGAGCGGCAGGTCGGTGTAGCGGCGTGCGTAGTCATCAAAGTACGCCGAGCGGCCCTTGCCGCCGTCCTTGAAGTAGAACTCCTTCAGGATCACATGGCCCATGGCCATGGCCACGGCAGCGTCGGTGCCCTGCTTGGGATGCATCCACAGATCGCCCAGCTTGGCGACTTCGGAGTAGTCGGGCGTGATGGACACCACCTTGGTGCCCTTGTAACGCACCTCGGTCAAGAAGTGCGCATCCGGCGTGCGCGTCTGGGGCACATTGGAGCCCCAGGCAATGATGTACGAGCTGTTGTACCAGTCGGCCGACTCGGGCACGTCGGTCTGCTCGCCCCAGGTCTGTGGGCTGCTGGGGGGCAGGTCGCAGTACCAGTCGTAAAAACTCATGCACACGCCGCCGATGAGGCTCAGGTAGCGCGAACCCGCAGCGTACGAAATCATCGACATCGCCGGGATGGGCGAGAAGCCGATGATGCGGTCCGGCCCGTGTTTCTTGATGGTGTACACGTTGGCCGCAGCGATCATCTGGTTGACCTCGTCCCAGGTGCTGCGCACAAAGCCGCCCAGGCCGCGCTGCTTTTGCCATTCGCGCTTGGAGGCATCGTTCTCGACGATGCTGGCCCAGGCGTCCACCGGGCTCTTGGCCAGGGCGATGGCGGCGCGCCAGTGCTTGAGCAGGCGGCCGCGCACCATGGGGTACTTCACGCGGTTGGCGCTGTACAGGTACCAGCTGTAGCTGGCGCCGCGTGCACAGCCACGGGGTTCGTGATTGGGCAGGTCGGGCCGGGTGCGGGGGTAGTCGGTCTGCTGGGTTTCCCAGGTGACGATGCCGCCTTTGACGTAGATCTTCCACGAGCAGGAGCCCGTGCAGTTCACGCCGTGGGTGCTGCGCACGATCTTGTCGTGTGCCCAGCGGTCACGGTAGGCGTCTTCCCAGGTGCGGTCTTCACCATTGGTTTCGCCATGGCCCTGGGCAAAGGTCTCGCGGGGCTGCGAGAAGTACGAAAGGCGGTCGAGGAAATGGCTCATCGGGGGCTCCTTGTTCTGTTCTGTTCAGGGGTCATCAGCAAGGCATGGCTGCGTTCTTGCGCGCGTAGTGCCACCAGGTGATCACGATGCAAACGAGGTAGAAGGCGAAGAACGTCCACAGCGCTGCGTGGGGGCTGCCGGTCAGCGCGATGGAGCTGCCATAGCTCTTGGGAATGAAGAACCCGCCGTAGGCCGCCATGGCGGCCGTGAAGCCCAGCGTGGCGGCACCCAGGGTGTTGCCTTCCTTGTTGGCCTGGGCCACGGCCGCAGTGTTGCGGGGGTCCACACCGCGCATGGCTTCGGTCAGGAAGATCACGGGGATCATCCGGAAGGTGGAGCCATTGCCGATACCGGTGGTGAGGAACAGCACCAGGAAGCACACGAAGAAGCCTGCAAACTGACCTTCATTGCCTGCAGATGGCAGGAACACCGTGACGCCCACCACGGCAATCGCCATGACGATGAAGTTCCACAGCGTGACGCGCGCGCCGCCGAGCCTGTCGGCCAGCCACCCGCCAAACGGCCGGACCACCGCGCCCACCAGCGGCCCCAGCCACGCGTAGGCCAGGGGGTTGATGTTAGGAAACTGGCTCTTGATGAGCAGCGGGAAGCCTGCGGCATAGCCGATGAACGACCCGAAGGTGCCGAGGTACAGCACACACATCAGCCAGTTGTGCTTGCGCTTGAAGATGGCGGCCTGCGCAGCGAACGAGGCACGCGCATCGGCAATGTCGTTCATGCCGAACCAGGCGGCCAGCGCCGTCAGCGCAATCCATGGCACCCAGATGAAGGCAGCGTTCTGCGTCCACACATGCGCGGTCTGGCCGTTCTTCACAATGGTCTGCGCATCACCGCCAAAGACCCCAAAGATACCGGCCGTAACGACCAGAGGGCTGAGGAACTGCACCACCGACACGCCCAGGTTGCCTAGGCCCGCGTTCACACCCAGCGCCGATCCCTTGCGCTCTTTCGGAAAGAAGAAGCTGATGTTGGCCATGCTGGAGCTGAAGTTGCCGCCGCCCAGGCCGCACAGCAGCGCCAGGATGAGCATGGTGGGGTAGGCCGTGGTGTTGTCCTGCACCGCAAAGCCGATGCCCAGGGCGGGAATCAGCAGCGAGGCGGTGGAGATCGCCGTCCAGCGGCGGCCACCGACCAGGGGCACCATGAAGGAGTAGAAGATGCGCAGTGTGGCGCCCGAGAGTGCGGGCGCGGCCGCCAGCCAGAACAGCTGGTTGGTCGAGTACTTGAAGCCGAGGCCGGGCAGGCTCACGGCAACCACGCTCCAGACCTGCCAGATGGCAAAGGCCAGGAACAGCGCGGGCACCGAGATCCAGAGGTTGAGCTTGGCAATGGCTTCGCCTTCGCGCTCCCAGAACGATTTGTCCTCCGGGGCCCAGAGGGTGAGCAGACGCCCCTGGCGCCCGCTGGTGGTGGTGGCAGACATGGTGAGAGTCCTTGGAAAAAATCAGCGGGCGGCCGTCTGTGCGACGGCGCTTTGCGAACCCATGAGACGGGTGTTGCGCACTTCGGTGAAGTACATCCAGATGAGCGAGACCCACACCACTCCATACATCAGCATGAAAGCGCTGGAGCGGATACCGGTCAGGTCCATCAGCGCGCCGAACAGGATGGGCAGCACGAAGCCGCCCATGCCGCCTGCCAGACCCACGATGCCGCTGATGGCGCCGATGTTGTGGGGGTAGTCGTCGCTGATGTACTTGAAGACACTGGCCTTGCCGAAGGCCCAGCAGATGCCCAGCAGGAACATGAGGCCAGTGAACAGGTACACATTCAGGCCGATGTGGAAGGTCTGCGGGCCGTTGACCGTGAGGATGGTGAAGTCGGTCTGCGGGTAGCTCAGCAGGAACAGGCAGATCCAGCTCACCCACATCACCCACCAGGTCACACTGTGGGCGCCGTACTTGTCACTCAACATGCCGCCAATGGCGCGCAGCACGCCGCCAGGCAGCGAGAAGCAGGCGGCCAACAATGCGGCCACACGGATGTCCAGGCCGTATTCGCCCACGTAGTACTGCACCATCCACAGCGACAGCGCCACGTAGCCGCCAAACACAATGCTGTAGTACTGGCAGTACTTGAGCACCTTGGGGTCCTTGAGCGCCTTGAGCTGGTCGGTGAACTTGACGTTGCTGGGCACCAGATGGGCCGGGTCGCTGTAGCTGAACAGCCAGAACAGCACCAGCGTGCCGAGCATGATGGCGGCGTACACCTGCGGCACCATGGTCCAGCCGAAGGCCACCAGGATCACGGGCGCCACGAACTTGTTGACGGCCGCACCCGAGTTGCCCGCGCCGTACACGCCCATGGCCGTGCCCTGGCGATGCTTGGGGAACCAGCGCGCCACATAAGGCGTACCCACTGAGAACGAGCCCCCCGCCAAGCCCACAAACAGGCCGATCGTCAGGAAGTGCCAGTACTCCGTGGCATAGCTCATGAGCCAGATAGCAGGCACGGTGGTGGCCATGACGGCCGCCATCACGATGCGGCCACCGAACTTGTCGGTCCAGATACCCAGGGGCACCCGCACCAGTGAGCCCGTGAGCACGGGCATGGACATCAGCAGCCCGAACTGCGTGGAGTTCAGGTTCAGCATCTTCTTGATGGGGATGCCGATGACGCCAAACATCATCCAGACCATGAAGCAGACGGTGAAGGCGAAGGTGCTGACGATGAGCACCGACCACGCCTGACGGGTGCGCTGCGGGCTGTCGCCCGGCGGCAAAGTTGCGTTGGCCATTGCGCGATTCCTCTCTTTTTGCATGAGAGGAATGGTCGCGTGTGCAGAGGCTTTTGCACATCCTTCGCTAGAGGGTGTGCGGCGCGGCAGAGGGAGTAGTCACTGGGGGTGCGGCATCGTCCGAAAGAACTATGGCGCACGCGTTGGACGGTGCTGCCCCTGCCCGCCAAGCACGCGATGCACGCCGCGTGTGCGGGCGTGCAGACGTCTATGCGTGTGCTATTCGGCGCGCTGCCGGTCCGAGGCGTACACCGCTGCCTGCACGCGCGAGCTGAGACCCAGCTTGCGCAGGATGTGCTGCACGTGGATCTTCACCGTGGTCTCGGCGATGTCGAGCGTGCGGGCGATCTCCTTGTTGCTCGCACCCCGGGCGATCTCGCGCAGCACGTCTTCCTCGCGCGGCGACAGGGGGGTGAAACCGTTGGGGGCGGCCGCCGCTGCGTCGGCAGGTGGCATCGGCGCGGGGGGCGCCTCGGGCGCGCCCTGCGACTGGAACGCCGCCACGAGCTTGCCCATCAGCTCAGGGCTGACCACGGGCTCGCCCCTGGCGGCGCGGTGAATGGCCTGCGCCAGCAGCTCGCCGTCGATGGTCTTGAGCAGGTAGCCCTGGGCACCATTGCGCAGCGCGGTCGCCAGGTCCTGCGCGTCCTCGCTCACGGTGAGCATGAGCACGCGCGAGGTGGGCGACACCTCGCGCAGCCCCTGGATCGCATCCACGCCCATCACGCCGGGCAGGTGGTTGTCGAGCAGGATGACCTGGGGCTGCAGCTGGGGCGCAAGCCGCAGGGCCTGCGCGGCATCCCCCGCCTCACCCACCACGGACAGGCCCTCATACTGGCCCAGCAGCGCGATCAACCCGCGCCGGAACAGCGTGTGATCGTCCACCACCAGCAGCGTGACCAGGGGAGAAGATGCGGTGGCGGAGGCAGCTTGGTTCGTCATGGAGTGTTGGCGGTGTGGGGAATGTCGGCCTGGGCAGCGTAGGCAGCTTGAGCCAATGGCCCCTCAGACGCAACGGCCACGGTCTGGGCGGGCACGACCGAAGGCAGCTCGATGCACACCCGGGTGCCCTGCCCTGGCGCGGACTCCACCTGGACCACGGCGCCAATGCGCTGGGCCCGCTCGCGCATGATGCCCATGCCCACGTGCAGCGAATCGGGCGGCACGGCCGTCACGTCAAAACCCGTGCCGTTGTCTTGCACCTCAAAGCGCCAGCGGGGGTGGCGGTGCACCAGCACATCGACCCGCGTCGCGCCCGAGTGCTTGCGCACGTTCGACAACGCCTCCTGCACCATGTGCAGCACCTGGATCTGCACGTCCTGCGCCAGTGGCAGGCCATGGCCCACCATGCCCAGCGTGGTGACCATGCCGGTCTGGTGCTCGAACTTGGACAAGGTCGCGCGCAGCGCCGATTCAATGTCTTCCTCGCTGGTGCGGGTGCGAAAGTGCACCAGCAGTTCGCGCACATCCGAATAGCACTCGCGCACGCCCACATCCAGCTCGCCGATGCTGCGGTCGCGCTTGGCCTCGTCGCCGCGCGCCACTGCGTCGCGCAGCAGCTGAGTCTGGATCTTGAGGAAGGCCAGCGACTGGGCGATGGAGTCGTGCAGCTCGCGCGCTAGCAGGCCGCGCTCCTCGGCCACGGCCGCCTCGCGCTCCAGCGCGGTGGCACGCAGGCCCTCCATGGCGCTGGCCAGGTGGCGGGTCATGGCTTCGAGCAGATCGCGCAGCTCGTCGGTCATCTCGACGGGCGAGCGGAAGAACAGGTTGACCTCGCCCAGCATGCGCATCTGCATCTTGACGGGGATGGTGACCATGGTTTCAAACCCTGCATCGCGGCAGTGCGGCAAGGCGACCTCGGTGGATGGCGTGATGGGGATGACCCGGGTGCGCGCCTGCGCCTGCGGCTGGCCGCACAGGCAGCTGCCGGTGTGCAGGCAGTGCTCGCCCTCGGCCATGGCCACGGGCAGGCCATCGCCGGCCAGCAGCACGTAGCGCTCGTTGGCCTCGTTGGACCAGCGCACGGCGGCGGCATCGGCGCCCGCCACGCGGCGGATCTGCTGCACAAAGCCCTGGGCCAGCAGCTCCAAGCTGCTGGCGGTGCTGGCCAGCGCACTGACCTCGTACAGGGCGGCCAGCCGCTGGTTCTGCACGGCGATGCTGGCGGTCTTTTCGCGCACCTTGTGCTCCAGCTCGTCGTGCGAGGCCTGCAGCGCATGCGCCATCAGGTTGAAGCCGGCCGAGAGCTGGCCGAACTCATCGTCGGTGTCCACTGGCAGCCGCGTGCCCAGCTCGCCCTGGCGCAGCCGGGCCTGGGCCTGCTGCAGGCGCGCCACGGGGTTGATCACCAGCAAATAGCTCACGGCCATGAAGGTGACGGCCGCCACGATGGCCAGCGCCATCATGAACAGCTGGAACAGGTGCAGCGCGGCGGTCCAGCCTGCGATCTGGATTTCGATGGCATCCACAAAGCCGTCCACCTGCTGCACAAAGGCATCGGCCTCGGCCAGGTTCCGGGCGCGGTCGGGGGGCAAGGCGCTGACCCACCCGGTGCGGGCCTCGGCCCAGCGGGTGCGGATGCCGTCGAACCGCGTGCGCGTCTCGTCGCTCCACGGCACAAACAGCGGGCGCGACGGATCGCCCGTGCGCAGCAACTCCAGGCTGGCGTCGAACTGGCGCGCGCGCTCCTGCACGGCCTCGGGAGGTTCGGTCTGCAGCACCAGCACCATGCGCAGCATGTTCATGCGCAGGCGGCCCGCCTCGTTGACGGCTGCCGCGCCGCCTTCGAGCTTCCAGGTCACCCACAAGGTGAGCCCAATGGAAGCCAGGGCCACCAGCAAGAATCCGGCTCCCATGGCCAGGAGCTTGGTGGAAAGGGTGGGCCGCGAGCGCATGGCGCAGTGTAGGCAAGGGGTTTTGTGCGGTTCTTGACCTGCGTCAAGTGCGCGCCCGCTAGCATGGCCGGATGCATACGCCGAGCCGCCTCATCCGCCATTCCACCCTCCACACCACCCGTGCCATCTCCTGGCGCCCTGCATCCGCAGTCCTGGCCGTGGCCTGCCTGGCCACCCTGGCCGGCTGCGCGGGCCCAGCCCTAAAGCCCATGCCGTCCCCGTCCACACAGGCTGCTGCGGTGGTGCCCGCCGCAGCCTGGCCGGAGCGCCTGCAGCAATGGCTGCCCGCCGACGTGCTGCTATTGGGCGAGCAGCACGACGCCCCGGACCACCAGCGCCTGCAGCGCGAGGCGGTGGCCTGGCTCGCCAGCCGGGGCCAGCTGGCAGCCCTGGTGATGGAAATGGCCGAGCGCGGGCACAGCACCCAGGGCTTGCCCCGCGATGCCAGCGAGGCCCAGGCGCGTGCCGCCCTGCAGTGGGACGACGCGGCCTGGCCCTGGAAGGCCTATGGCCCGGTGGTCATGGCTGCCGTGGGCGCAGGGGTGCCGGTGCTGGGCGGCAACCTGCCCCGCACGCGCATGCGCGCCGCCAAGGCCGACGCCTCCCTCGACCAGCACCTGCCCGCCCCGGCGCTGGCCGAGCAGCAGCAGGCCATGCGGGACGGCCACTGTGGCCTGCTGCCCGAGTCGCAAATCGCGCCCATGGCCCGCATCCAGATCGCCCGCGACGCCAGCCTGGCCCAGACGGCCCAGGAGGCGTTGCGATCGGGCCAGACGGTGCTGCTGGTGGCCGGCGGCGGCCATGTGCTGCGCCACCTGGGCGTGCCCACACATTGGCCCGCCAGTTTGGTGTCAAAAGTGGTGGTAGCGCAGGTGGAACATGCGTCTGTAGCTATCAAATCAGGTGCACAAGCCGATGCCGTGGTCCAGACCCCGGCGCTGCCCCCACGCGATGTGTGCGCCGAGTTGCGCGAGCAATGGCGCCCTGCGCCGCCGGGCCAGAAGGTCTAAGAGCCTGATCAAAGCCCGCCCCGTCAGCCCTGCTCGGTGGCGGCGGGCTCGGCCTGTGCCCGCAGCAACGCCACGAACTCGTCCGCAGGCACAGGACGGCTGCACAGGTAGCCCTGGTAGGCGTCGCAGCCCCGCTCGCGCAGGAACGCCAGCTGGCCCTCGGTCTCCACGCCCTCGGCGAGTACCGACAGGCCCATGCTGTGCCCCATGGCGATGATGGCGGCACTGATGGCCATGTCGTCCTCGCTCTGTGGAATGTCGCGGATGAAGCCCTGGTCGATCTTGAGCACGTCGATGGGAAACCGCTTGAGCTGCGCCAGCGACGAATAGCCGGTACCGAAGTCGTCCACCGCGATGCGCACCCCCAGCTCACGCAGGCGCACCAGCACCTGGCGGGCTTCTTCGGTACGTTCGGCCAGGGCGCTTTCGGTGATCTCCAGCTCCAGCAGTGCCGCAGGGAACCCGCTGGCCTGCAGCGCGGCCGCCGCGCAACCGGCCAAGTCGGTCAGGTGGAACTGGCGCGGCGACACATTCAGCGCCAGGGTCAGCGGAGGCAGCCCGGCATCACGCCATTGCTGCCCCTGGCGGCAGACCTCGCGCACCACCCATTCCCCCAGCGGGCCGATCACGCCCGAGGTCTCGGCCACGGGGATGAAGCGTGCGGGCGAGATCAGCCCCTCTTGCGGGTCGTTCCAGCGCACCAGGGCTTCGGCGCCCTGGATGCGGCCGGTGGCGATATCAATCTGCGGTTGGTAGTACATCTGCAGGTGGCCCTGGGCCAGTGCCAGACGCAAGCGCGACTCCAGCTCCAGCCGCTCGCGGGCCGCCTGGGTCATGGCTTCGTGGAAGAAGCACCAGGCCCCCCGGCCGCGCGCCTTGGCACCGTACACGGCCGCATGGGCGCCCTGCAGCAGCAGCTCGGTGGTGCCCGCATGCTCGGGGAACATGCAGATGCCCACGCTCACGCCCGCCACCACCTCCAGCCCATCGGGCGAACGCCAGGGCTCGGCCACGGCACGGATCAGGTGGCGCGCCACGGCGGCCGCACCGTCGGCATGGCGCAGGTTGCGCGCCACCACGGCCAGCTCGTCGCCCGCCATGCGCCCCAGCACGTCTCCGGGCCGCAGGGCGGACTGCACCTGCCGCGCAATGTGTTTGAGCACCTCGTCGCCCGTGGCATGGCCGTAGCTGTCGTTCACGTCCTTGAAGCGGTCCAGGTTGAGCAGCAGCACGGCGATGTGCTCGCCACTGCCTTGCGCCTCCTGCACCGCCAGCTCCAGCTGGTGCCCGAACCAGGTGCGGTTGGACAAGCCCGTGAGCGGGTCGTTGTGCGCCAGGTATTCCAGTTGCCGCTGCTGGGCCTTTTCTTCGGAGATGTCGGTGAACATGCACACGTAGTGCGTGATCTCGCCCGCCGGGTCGCGCACGGCCGACAGGGACATGTGCTCCGGGAAGATCTCGCCGTTCTTGCGGCGGTTCCAGATCTCGCCCTGCCAGTACCCGGTTTCGGTCAGCGCCGACCACATCGCCTCATAAAAAGCCTTGTCGTGGCGGCCCGACTTGAAGACGCGCGGGGTCTTGCCCAGCAGCTCCTCCTCGGTATAGCCCAGCAGCCGGGTGAACGCCGCGTTAACCGACAGGATGCGGCTGTGGGCGTCGGTCACCACCACGCCCTCCATGGTGTTGTCCACCACCGTGGCCGCCAGGCGCTGGCGGGCCTCGCTGCGCTGCAGCGCCGCACGCGCGGCCTTGATCTCGTCGAGGTCCTGCACCACACACACCAGGTGCGCGGGCTCATCGCCCACTTCGGGCGCCAGCGTCACGGTGCACAGCACAGGCGCCCGGCGGCCGTTGTCCAGCCGCAGGCAGTGGCGCTCGCCCACGTAGTGGTCGATCTCGCCGGCCAGCAGGCGCTCCAGTTGCGACGCTGCCCAGTCGGGGTCCTGGGCGATCATCACATCGCGGAAATTAAGGCTCAGCGTCTGCACGGGCTCAGCGCCCAGCAGGTCACACAGGCGGGCGTTGGCCCACAGAAAGCTGCCATCCAGCGCCACCCGCGCAAAACCGGCGGGCGCGTGGCGCACGATCTGCGTCAGCTCCTGCGCCATGGCCATGCGCACCTTTTCGGCGCGGCGCATGCGCCGCAGCAGCCACCAGGCCAGGCCGCTGGTCAGCGCCACATAGCCCCAGCCCTTCCAGGTCTGGAAACGGGTCAACAGGGCCGGGTCGGTCACCCAGTGGGCCAGCAACACATCGCCCGCAAACACCCAGGCCACCCCCAGCACCAGGTACAGCAGCATGCCCCGCCAGGGGACCAGTGATGAGGCATAGCCCTCGTTGCCCATTGCGCTTCTTGCGCTCCTTGTTGATTTCACGGTTTCACGGCCTTTGGCCCTTGCTGCGACAATTGCACAGCTATGACCAACGCCTACATCCTTACCCTGTCCTGCCCCGACCGCCTGGGGCTGGTGCACGCCGTCTCCGGCTTTTTGCTGGAGCATGGCGGCAACATCGAAGAAGCCGCGCAGTACAACGACCACGCCACGGGCCTGTTCTTCATGCGGGTGCAGTTTGCCTGCGACCAGCACGACCACCCCACCCTCAAAGCGCGCCTGACCAGCTTTGCCGAGCCCTACAACATGCACTGGAGCCTGCACGCCACGGCAGCCCCCATGAAAACCGTGCTCATGGTCAGCAAGGAAGGCCACTGCCTCAACGACCTGCTGTTCCGCTGGAAGAGTGGCCTGCTGCCCATCGACATCCGCGCCATCATCAGCAACCACCGCGACTTCTACCAGCTGGCGGCCAGCTACAACGTGCCGTTTCATCACATCCCGATGACGGGCAGCACCAAGGCCCAGGCCGAAGCCAAACAGTTTGAGATTATCGAGGGCGAAGGGGCCGAGTTGGTGGTATTGGCCCGTTACATGCAGATACTTTCTCTTGACCTATGTCAAAAGTTGGCCGGTCGGGCCATCAACATCCACCACAGCTTCCTGCCCAGCTTCAAGGGCGCCAAGCCGTACTACCAGGCCCATGACCGGGGCGTGAAGCTGATCGGCGCCACGGCCCACTATGTGACGGCCGACCTGGACGAAGGCCCGATCATCGAGCAGGACGTGGCCCGCGCCGACCACACCGACACCGTGGAAGACCTCACGGCCCGCGGCCGCGACACCGAAAGCCAGGTGCTGGCCCGCGCCGTGAAGTGGCACAGCGAGCACCGCGTGATCTTGAACGGCCACAAGACAGTCATCTTCCGCTAGTCCAGCTTTCCCATGGCCACGGCAGCCCCGTACTCCTTCCTCAGCAGCGCCGCCCGGCGCATCCCGCCCATCCAGTGCCTGCTGACCTTCGAGGCGCTGGCCCGCCTGCGCAGCGTGACGCAGACGGCCGACGAGCTGTGCGTGACGCCCAGCGCCGTGAGCCACCGCGTCAAGCAGCTGGAGCAGATCCTGGGCGTGCGGCTGTTTGGCCGGGCCGATTTTTCGCTCACCACCGAGGGCAGCGCCTACCTGGCCCATGTGCGCGAGGGGTTGGGTGCGCTGCAGCGGTTCCCCGGCCAGGCGGCCGCGCCAGGGCGCCGGCGGCTCAAGCTGGCCGTGACGCCCACGTTTGCGCGCACCATCCTCATCCCCCGCCTGCGCCAGTTCACCGAGGCCTATCCCGAGATCGACCTGGCGCTGCAGGTCTCCATACCGCTGCTGGACGTGGTGGCCGAAGACGCCGACCTGATGGTGCGCTTTGGCCCCGGCCACTATGCCGACGTGGAGCATGTGGAGCTGGCGCGCGACGTGGTCACGCCCCTGGCCTCGCCCGCGTTCGTGCGCGAGCACGGGCCCTTTGACCGCCCCGAAGACCTGGAGGGCGTGCCCCTGCTGCGCAGCCCGCTGGAGCCCTGGCGCACCTGGTTTGCTGCCACGGATCTCGACTGGGCCGAACCCAGCGAGGGCTCGCAGTTCAACGACATCGGCCTGATGTGCGACGGCGCCGCTGCCGGCATGGGCGTGGCGCTGGTACGCCTGAAGCTGGGCGCGCCCTGGCTGGAGAACGGCACACTGGTGCGCCTGTTTGACACCGACACCGCCAGCCCCCACGCGCACTACCTGTGCTGGCGCACGGGCACCATGGACCGGTGGGAATGCGCGGCGTTTGCCGAGTGGCTGCGCAAAACCATGGCGTAGTAGAGGTATCTCCCTGAGTCGCCTTGGGCGCCTTCCCCCTTCTCTTGGCTGCGCCGGGAAGGGGGACGCAGCCCTTGCTGCGGGGCGGCCCTTGCTCGGCAGCCCTCGCCAGAGCCGCGCCCTCCTCCACCAGGTTCAGGCAAATTTGCCTCCAGTGCTTGCCCAAAAGGCGCTAGTAGCTATCAATTGGTGAGCAATCCGGTGTTTTTCACAATCCCCTGAAGAAAAGCTCAAGCCCGGGCACCGAGCCATCCCCTACAGTGACAGCCATGAACACTGCCGCCGACTCCACCGTAGCCCTGTCCGAACGCGCCGCGCGCCAGGCCGAGGTTGTCCAGGCCCTGGGCCGCGTGCTGCCCGCCCACGCACTGCTCTGGCACAACGAGGACACCACGCCCTACGAATGCGACGGCCTCACCGCCTACCGCCAGCGCCCGCTGGTGGTGTGCCTGCCGGAGACCTACGACGAGGTGCAGGCCGTGCTGCAGGTGTGCCACCGGCTGCAGGCGCCGGTGGTGGCGCGCGGTGCGGGCACGGGCCTGTCGGGCGGCGCCATGCCCCACGCCCTGGGCGTGACGATGTCGCTGGCCAAGTTCAACCGCATTCTCGACATCAACCCCGAAAGCCGCACGGCCGTGGTGCAGTGTGGCGTGCGCAACCTCGCGATCAGCGAGGCGGCGGCCCCCTACAACCTCTACTACGCGCCTGACCCCAGCAGCCAGATCGCCTGCACCATCGGCGGCAACGTGGCCGAGAACTCGGGCGGCGTGCACTGCCTCAAATACGGCCTTACCGTGCACAACGTGCTCAAGGTAAAGGGCTTCACGGTGGAAGGCGAGCTCGTCGAATTCGGCAGCGAGGCACTCGACGCCCCTGGCTACGACCTGCTGGCCGCCGTGATCGGCAGCGAGGGCATGCTGGCCGTGACCACCGAGGTCACCGTCAAGCTCATCCCCAAGCCCCAGCTGGCGCGCTGCATCATGGCCAGCTTTGACGATGTGCGCAAAGCGGGCGACGCGGTGGCTGCGGTCATAGCGGCCGGCATCATCCCCGCCGGGCTGGAGATGATGGACAAACCCATGACCGCTGCCGTGGAGGACTTTGTGCATGCGGGCTACGACCTGACCGCCGAAGCCATCCTGCTGTGCGAGAGCGACGGCACGCCCGAAGAAGTAGAGGAAGAAATCGGCCGCATGAGCGAGGTGCTGCGCGCTGCAGGCGCCACCGCCATCTCGGTCAGCAACGACGAAGCCGAACGCCTGCGCTTCTGGAGCGGCCGCAAGAACGCCTTCCCCGCCAGCGGCCGAATCAGCCCCGACTACATGTGCATGGACTCCACCATCCCGCGCAAGCGCCTGGCCGACATCCTGCTGGCCATCCAGGAGATGGAAAAGAAATACCAGCTGCGCTGTGCCAACGTGTTCCACGCGGGCGACGGCAACCTGCATCCGCTGATCCTGTTCGACGCGAACGACGCTGACCAGCTGCACCGCTGCGAGCTTTTTGGCGCGGAGATTCTGGAGACCAGCGTGGCCATGGGCGGCACGGTGACGGGCGAGCATGGCGTGGGCGTGGAGAAGCTCAACAGCATGTGCGTGCAGTTTTCTGCGGCGGAGAACGCGCAGATGTTCGGGCTCAAGCACGCGTTTGATCAGGCGGGGTTGCTGAACCCCGGCAAGGTGATCCCCACGCTGAACCGGTGCGCGGAGTACGGGAAGATGCTGGTGCGTGGGGGGCAGATCAAGCACCCTGATCTGCCGCGTTTCTGATCGCCATGAAGGCGCTGCAAGGGCTGGCCTTTCTTCTGCTCATGCAGTCAGGGGGCGAGGCGCTGTCTCACTTTTTGAAGCTCCCGGTCCCAGGGCCGGTGGTCGGCATGGTGCTGCTCTTGCTGGCCTTGCGTTGGCAGCCCGTGCGGGATGCCGTAGCCCCAGCGGCGGGCTTCTTGCTCCAGCACCTGTCGCTGCTGTTTGTGCCGGTGGGCGTGGGGGTCATGACCCACCTGGCGCTGCTGAGCACCTATGGCCTGCAGCTGGTGGCGGTGATTGTGCTGTCCACCTGGGTCGGTATGGCCGTGACGGCGCTGGTGCTGCGTCTTTTGCAGCCCAAGGAGAACCATGGCGAACTTCGTTGAGCTGTGGGTGTACTTGGCATCGGCCCCACTGTTCGGGCTGACCGCAACGCTGGCGGTGTATGTGCTGGCGCAGGCGCTGTCGGTGCGCTCGGGGCACGCGCCCTGGGCCAACCCGGTGATGCTGTCGGTGGCCATTCTGGCCACGGTCATGCTGGCCACCGGCACAGCCTATCCCACGTACTTTGCGGGCGCGCAGTTCATCCACTTCTTGCTGGGCCCTGCGGTGGTGGCGCTGGGCTGGCCCCTGTGGCAGCGCCGCGCGGCCTTGCGCTCGCGTTGGGGCCTGCTGGTGCTGGCCTCGCTAGCGGGTGGCAGCGCGGCGGCCGCCAGCGCTGTAGGCCTGGGCTGGGCACTGGGCCTGCCGGGTGATGTGCTGATGTCGCTGGCCCCCAAATCCGTCACCGCCCCGGTCGCCATGGGCATTGCCGCACAAATTGGCGGCGTGCCCGCCCTGGCCGCCGTATTCGCGGCGCTGACGGGCATGGTGGGGGCGCTGTCTGCGCGCTGGTTGTTTGGCTTGATGCGCCTGCCCACCGACGCGCAAGGCATGGCACTGCGGGGCTTCGCGCTGGGCACGGCCTCACATGGCATCGGCGCGGCGCATGCGCTGCAGGTGCATGCCGAAGCGGGGGCGTATGCAGGGTTGGCGCTGGGGCTGCAGGTGGTGCTGGCGGCGGTGCTGATGCCGCTGGTGTTCCGGTTGTTGTGAGGGGTCCGGCAGGGGCATCACCTCTTGTCCCACGCTGCGCCGCGCTCAGCGGCCCTCACCCGCCCCACAAAGCCCGCCCCATCTCCCCCACATGCGACACAGCAAACAACACCAGCCCGATGAACCCGCCCACCACGGTGCCATTAATGCGGATGTACTGCAGGTCCTTGCCAATGTTCAGCTCGATCAGCTGCGTCATCTCTTCCGTATCCCACCGCCGCACCGTGTCCTCGATGTGCTGCGCAATGAACGCCGACACGTCCGGAGCCAGACCCTCTACCCAACGCTCCAGCCTGTCATTGAACGACTGCCGCAGCGCCGCGTCCCCCGCCAGCGACTCGCCCAGCCATAACCCCAGCTTGCCCACCTGCCGCGCCAGCACCGAGTTGGCATCGGCCAGGTCGCGTTGCAGAGCGCCGCGCAGATCCAACCACAAGGTCTGCACATAACCTGCCACCGTGGCGTCGGTCTGCAACCATGTGCGGATCTCCTCGCCCTTGCGCTCCCATTCCGGGTCGCTGCGAAGACGCTCGATAAAGCGCTGCACCGCCACATCAAACTGCGCACGCAGTGCATGCTGCGGGTTGGCGGCCACATCGGCCATCAGGCTCTCCAGCGCGCGGGCCAGCAGGGCCGAGCCCTTGTCGCCCAGCCAGTCGCTGGGCAGCAACTTCTCCGTGCGCGGGTGGTCCTTCTTGAGCCAGGCCACGATGGACTGCGCGACCCAGGTGCGGGTTTGCTCGTTCTGCAGCAGTTCGATGAGCTTGGCCAGCACGTCGTCCAGCAGCGCTTGGTGACGGCCGTTGTGCGTGAGGGTGTCGAGCACCGCCGCCAAGGCACGCGACATATCCACCTGCCCGATCAAGGCACGCGCGGCCTTGTGGATGAAGCGCTCCACCTGCGCGTCTTGCACCGTCTCCAGCGCAGCCGAGGCCAGGCGCGTGGCTTGGTGCCCCAGCAGCGTGGCGTTGCCAGGCGCCGTGAGCCACTGCGCCAGCCGCTCGGCCGGGTCATGCCGGCGGATCAGCGACACGAGCGAAGGCACGTCCAAGAACTTGTCGCGCACAAAGGTGGCCAGGTTGCGACCGATGCGCGCCTGGTTGCGCGCGATGACTGCGGTGTGCTGAATGGGCAGGCCCAGCGGGCGCCGGAACAGCGCCACCACCGCAAACCAGTCCGCCAGCGCACCCACCATGGCGGCCTCGGCCATGGCTTTCACACCGTTGAGCCACAGTCCGCGTTCGACCACGCTGGTGGCGATGAACACGGCCGTCACCAGCAGCAATAGGCCCAGTGCCTGGCGCTTGGCCCGGCGCAAGGCGAGGGTTGCGCTATCAGTCTCGGCGTTCATCCGGGCACGCCCGCCGACCTCGACCCCAATGTGTCAGGCAGCCGCCGCAATCTGGTCCAGCGCCTTCGACAGGTGGTCCACCGTGCGGTCCACGTTGTGCCACTTCTCCAGGCCAAACAGGCCAATGCGGAAGGTCTTGAAGTCCGGCCCCTCATCGCACTGCAGCGGCACACCCGCAGCCGTCTGCAGGCCCACTTCCATGAACTTCTTGCCGTTCTGGATGCCGGGGTCGGTGGTGTAGCTCACCACCACGCCGGGCGCCTTGAAGCCCTCGGCCGCCACGCTGGGGAAGCCGCGCGATTCGAGCAGCGCGCGCACCTTGGCGCCCAATTCGATCTGCTCGTCACGCACCTTGGCAAATCCATATTCACGCGTCTCGGCCATCACCTCGCGCAGGCGCACCAGCGCATCCGTGGGCATAGTGGTGTGGTACGCGTACTGGCCCTTTTCGTAGCCCTCGGCAATCTGCATCCACTTCTTGAGGTCGCACGAGAAGCTGCTGCTCGTGGTGCCCTCGATGGCTTGGCGGGCACGCTCGGACAGCATCACCATGGCGCAGCAAGGCGATCCGCTCCAGCCCTTTTGCGGCGCGCTGATGAGCACATCCACGCCCGTGGCCTGCATGTCCACCCACATCGCGCCCGACGCCACGCAGTCCAGCACAAACAGCGCGCCCACCTCATGCGCAGCCGCCGTCAGCGTGCGGATGTAGTCGTCCGAAAGGATGATGCCGCTGGCTGTTTCCACATGGGGCGCAAACACCACCTTGGGCTTTTCTGCGCGGATGGTGGCGGCGACTTCTTCTGCGGGGCATGGTGCCCAGGGCGCCTGCGGGCCACTGCCCTGCTGGCGCGCCTTGCACACCACGGAACCACCGCCCAAGCCCTTGTCGGCATCAAAGATCTGCGTCCAGCGGTAGCTGAACCAGCCGTTGCGCACGATGAGCACCTTTTCCTTGTTGGCAAACTGGCGCGCCACGGCCTCCATGCCGAAGGTACCGCTGCCGGGCACCAGCACGGCCGTGTGGGCGTGGTAGACCTCTTTGAGCGTGCCCAGGATGTCCTGCACCACGCCGGTGAAGCGCTTGGACATGGGGTTGAGCGCGCGGTCGGTGTAGACCACCGAAAATTCGAGCAAACCATCGGGGTCGATATCGGGCAAAAGGCCGGGCATAGAGGAGTCTCCGCGTGTGAAACTGAGGGAGGAAAAAGGGACGATCAGGTCAGCTTATCATGGCCCCGCGCCACCCCAAGGCCGCGCGCCATGCAGCAAAAACCCTTCCGATTCCTGCCCACCGCACTGCCCGGCATCGAAGCGATGCAGGCCGACTCCCGCCTCGTCTTCGGCAGGCACATGCACTTGCAGTTCGGCCTCGGCGTGATCGAGCGGGGTGCGCAGAAATCGGCCAGCGGCCGGGGGATTGTGGAATCGGGCCCAGGCGACACCATCACGGTCAACCCCGGCGAAGTCCACGATGGCATGCCGCTGGACGAGCGTGGACGCGCCTGGCGCATGCTCTACCTGGAGCCCGCCCTGGTGGCGCCATTGGCGGCAGAGGTGCATCCGGGCCCGCACGGCTCCGCCTTCGAATTCCATGCTCCGACGATGCGCGATGCGCGGCTGGCGGACCAGGTACTGGCGCTGTTCGACGCGGCCACCCACCGCCCCAACCACTCGGCCGCAGCGTTGCATGTGGAGGAATGCCTGTTGCGGGTGCTGAGCGGCCTGCTGCGGCCGAAGGGCCACCAACAATCCGCCGCGTCCATCGCCAGGGCTCGCACCATGATGGACGACGATCCCACCGCGGCCTGGAGCCTCGCGCAACTGGCCGATGCAGCAAGTTTGAGCCGCTACCAGCTCGTGCGCCAATTTGCCCAGGCCACGGGCCTGACGCCGCACGCCTACCTGCTGCAGCGCCGACTGCAGCTTGCGCGCCATCTGATGGGTGCGGGTACGCCCCTGGCTGATGTCGCCGCAGCCAGTGGCTTTGCCGACCAAAGCCACCTGACGCGCCTCTTCACGCGCAGCTTTGGCATCACACCGGGCGCCTACGTCCGCACACGCGGCTGACAGCCCGGACCCTGCAATTTCGTTCAAGACCGTTGTGCGGGGGTTGGCCGATGCTGCGGGCATCGCCAATTCACGCCGCCGCCGCGCGGCCTCTCGCCATGGGCATCGAATTTCTCATCACCTCTCTCATCGTGGTCGTCTCGCCGGGGCCAGGAACTTTGCTGACCGTGGCGGCCGGACTCTCGGGCGGCGCGCGGGCCGCCGCCGTGACGGCGCTGGGCTGCACGCTCGGCATCGTGCCGCACCTGCTGGCGGCGATCACCGGGCTGGCCGCACTTCTCAACGCCAGCGCCACGGCATTTGAAGTCCTGCGCTACGCGGGGGTCGCCTACCTGGTCTACATGGGCTGGGCCACGTGGCGCTCGCCCGCCACACTGGAGGTTCGCACTGACGCACCCGCACGCAAAGCCGGTGGGCGTATCGCGGAAGCCATGCTGATCAACCTGCTCAACCCCAAGCTGTCGCTGTTCTTCCTCACCTTTCTGCCGCAGTTCATCGCACCGGGTGAAGCGCAGCCCGCGTGGCGCATGGTCCAGCTCTCGCTGGTCTTCATGGCCATGACCTTTGTGGTGTTCTTGGGCTATGGCGTCTTTGCCGCCCGGTTTCGTGACCAGGTGCTGCAGCGCCCCGGCGCGCTGGTGTGGCTGCGCCGCGGCTTTGCGGCCGCGTTTGTCGGGCTCGGCGCAAAGCTCGCCCTGATGCACCGATAGGCACCACCGTGCCAGGTGCCGTACTGCTTCACCAGGTATCGATGCAACGTGGACCCAGCGGAGCCACCTGCGCCGACGCCAGCCCCCGCGCCAGCCAGGCCCGCGTGTCGGCCGGGTCTATCACAGCGTCGATCTCCAGCGTGGCGGCCATGTGCATCGCCTCGCCGTTGGCGTAGGACTTGGCCAGCAGCTTGGCAAACAGCGCGTCGCGCTCGGCGCCCTCGGGCAGCGCCTCCAGCTCCTTGCGAAAGCCCAGGCGCACGGCGCCTTCGAGCCCCATGGCGCCGAACTCGCCCGTGGGCCAGGCGACAGTGAACACGGGCGCATGGAAGCCCCCGGCCGTCATGCCCATGGCGCCCAGGCCGTAACCCTTGCGCAGCACCACGCTGAAGGTGGGTACACGCAGGCTGGCGGCGGTGACGAACAGGCGGCTCACGTGGCGCACCTGGGCCGTGGCTTCGACCTCGGGGCCGACCATGAAGCCGGGCGTGTCCACCAGGCTCACGATGGGCAGGCCATGCGCGTTGCACAGCTGCATGAAGCGCGCGCCCTTGTCGGCCGCATCGGCGTCGATGGCGCCACCCAGGTGTTGCGGGTTGTTGGCCAGCAGACCCACGGGGCGGCCTTCGATGCGCGCCAGCGCCGTGTGGATGCCGGCACCGAAGCCGGTGCGCAGCAGCAGCAGGCTGCCGTCGTCCACCAGGCCCGCCATCGCCGTGCGGGTGTCGTACACGCGCAGGCGGTTCTCGGGCACCACGGCGCGCAGCAGGCGCTGGTCGGGTGCAGACCACTGCGATGTGCGGCCCTGGAAGAACGACAGATAGTGGCGCGCGGCCTGCACCGCCCCGGCCTCGTCATCGACCAGCACGTCGATCACGCCGTTGGCATGCTGCACGCGGCTCGGGCCGATCTGCTCGGGCTTGAAGACGCCGAGCCCACCACCTTCGATCATGGCCGGGCCGCCCATGCCGATGTTGCTGGCGCGCGTGGCAATGATCACGTCGCTGCAGCCCAGCAGCGCCGCGTTGCCCGCAAAGCAGCGCCCGGCCGCGATGCCGATGACCGGCACCTGGCCCGACAGCGCCGCGTAGCTGGCGAAGGTGTGCACATGCAGCCCCGCCACCACGGGCATGTCGGTGTCGCCCGGGCGCCCGCCGCCGCCCTCGGCGAACAGCACCACCGGCAGCTTCTGCGCCAGCGCGATGCCGAGCATGCGGTCGGTCTTGGCGTGGTTGCGCGCGCCCTGGGTGCCTGCGAGCACGGTGGCGTCATACGACATGACCACCGCGCGGGATTTCACCTCGCCAAACAGTGCACCGTTGATGCCGCCAATGCCCGTGACCATGCCATCGGCGGGCGTGTTGGCAATGAGGTCTTCCTTGCTGCGGCGGCGCGCCTGCGCGGCGATGGCGAGGGCACCATATTCGATGAAGCTGCCGTCGTCGCACAGGTCGGCAATGTTCTCGCGCGCGGAGCGGCCGCCTTGCGCGTGGCGCTTGGCCATGGCGTCGGGGCGCGCGGCGTCGAGCGTGAAGGCGTGGCGGTCGATCACGCGTTGCAGGTCGGCGCGGATGTGGTCGGGGTCGTGCGCAGCGCTGCCCTGCACTTCGACATCGGCCGCATCATCCACTGCGTCCAGCACCAGCAGCGGCTGCCCCTGCGCGACGTAGCCACCGGCCACGGCCAGCAGCGCGCCGACGCGGCCCGCGTGTGGGGCCAGCAGCACGTGCTCCATCTTCATGGCTTCGAGCACGGCCAGCTCAGCGCCTGCGGCGACCACGTCGCCCTCGGCCACGCTCAGTTGCACCAGGCGGGCGGGCATGGGGGCCAGCACAGCGCCTTCGGGTGCAGACATTGAGAAATTTGAGTCTTTTTGGCCGCTAGCGCTTGATGGATAAGCGCTAGCAGCTATTTTTTCGGAAGCATTCAGCAATGCCGGCAACACGGTTTCCAGCCAGCGCGTGTGCACCTGCTGGCTCTCCATTTCGGGCCGTGCGGCCAGGGCCTGCAGCAGCGCGAGGTTGGTGGCTACACCGTCGATGCGGCACTCGGCCAGCGCGCGCTGCGAGCGGCGCAGCGCATCGGCAAAACGCGGGCTGCGCGTGTGCACGATGAGCTTGGCCAGCAGCGTGTCGTAGTGCGGCGACGGCGTGGCGCCCGCTGCGCCGTGCGTGTCCACGCGCACTCCAGGGCCTGCGGGCAGGTCAAAACGGCGGAGCGTGCCGCTGCCGGGCGTGGCGTTGCCCTGCGCGTCCAGGGTTTCGGCGTTGATGCGCCACTGCACGGCAAAGCCCAACACGGCAGGCGGTGCGGCGGGGTTGAGGCCAATGTTCTGCAGCGTGCGGCCTGCGGCCAGCGCGATCTGCGCCTGCACCAGGTCCACGCCGGTGACCTCTTCGGTGATGGTGTGCTCCACCTGCAGGCGCGGGTTGCATTCGATGAATACAAACGGCAGGTCGTTCGAGGCCAGGTCCACCAGAAACTCGAAGGTGCCCAGGCCTTCGTACTGCACCGCCCGCGCCATGGACAGTGCGGCGGTGGTGATCCGCTCGCGCAGCACTGCGGGCAGCGAAGGGCTGGGCGCGATCTCCACCACCTTCTGAAAGCGCCGCTGCAGCGTGCACTCGCGCTCGCCCAGCGCGATCACCTCGCGCCCGTCGCCCAGCACCTGCACCTCGATGTGGCGGGCGTTGCCCATCAGGCGCTCCACGTACACGCCGTCCACACCAAAGGCGGCCTGCGCCTCGCTGCGGCAGCGCGCGTAGGCCGCTGGCAAGTCATCGGCCGACGCCACCGCGCGCATGCCGCGCCCGCCGCCGCCACCGATGGCCTTGATGACGATGCCAGCATGGGCGTGCTGCGCGAAGAAGGCCTGCGCCTCCAGCAGCGTCACCGCCGCCTGCGTACCGGGCATGAGCGGCACGCCCTGCTGCTGCGCCAGCGCACGGGCCTGCGCCTTGTCGCCGAACAGCGCGAGCTGCGCAGGCGTGGGGCCGATGAAGCGCAGCCCAGCGTCGGCACAGGCGCGGGCGAAGTCGGCGCGCTCGCTCAAGAAGCCATAGCCCGGGTGCACGGCATCGCAGCCCTGCGCCTGGGCAATCGCGATGAGGCGCGCACCGTCCAGGTACGCCGCCGGGCCGGTGGCGCCCAGTGCCACGGCCGCAATGGCTGCGTGCACATGGGGGCTGGCGGCGTCATCGTCGGCATACACGGCCACGCTGGCAATGCCCAGGTCGTGCAGGGCGCGCACGGTGCGCAGTGCGATTTCGCCCCGATTGGCAACCAGCACTTTGGTGAACAGAACAGAAGATGGCATGGGGCAGTCGCTCTATTTTTTATAGCTGCCAGCGCATATTCAACTGGCGCCAGCAGCCAATTTTTCACTCATTCAAGCAATATCACGCAGCAGGCGGCGCAGCACTTTGCCAGCGCCCGTGGCGGGCAGTGCGTCGATGAAACGCACCTCGCGCGGGGCTTTGTAGGGCGCCATGTTCTCGCGGCACCAGGCCACCAGGCCGGCGGCGTCCACCTCCTGGCCGGACTTCTTGACGATGAAGGCGCGCACCACCTCGCCCTTTTCTGCATCGGGCACGCCAATAACCGCGGCCTGTGCCACGGCAGGGTGTTTGATGAGCAGGGTCTCGACCTCTTCGGGGAACACGCTGTAGCCCGACACCTTGATCATTTCCTTGAAACGGCCGATGAAGGTGACATAGCCGTCCGCATCGATCTTGCCCATGTCGCCGGTGTAGACCCAGCCATCCCGCAGCGTCTTGGCCGTGGCCTCGGGCTTGTTCCAGTAGCCCTTGAAGTTGCCGGGGCCGTGGATGGTGATCTCGCCCACCTCGCCAACGGACAGCGGCGCACCGGTGTCGGGGTCGACGATGCGCAGGGTGTTGCCCGGCACGGGCTTGCCCTGGGTGCCCCAGCGGATCGCGTCCACCGGCATGGCGGTGTCCACGGTGTGGGTTTCCGACAGGCCATAGGCCGCCTCGTGCGCAATGCAGTTCGGCGCGAACTGCTGCCACTGCAGGGCCAGCGCCTCGGTGAAGGTGATGCCGAAGCTGGTGACTGGGTTGCGGCGCAGCGCGCTCCAGTCCATCTCGCGTGCGCCGGGCACCTGCATGAGCGCGCCGTTCATGGGCGCGATGCTGTACCACCAGGTCACGCGGTGGCGCTCCAGCGCCTGGGCCACGCCCAATGGATCAAAACGGTACAGCAGCACGGCGGTGGCGCCGGTGTAGACCGGCAGGTTCACGCCCATCACCATGCCGGCGATGTGGTACAGCGGCGCCACTGCCAGCAGCGTTTCGTGCGGTGTCATGCCATTGCAGTCCGCCGATGCAGCGGTCTTGAACGTGGCGTTGCCGTAGCTCAGCATCGCGCCCTTCGGTAACCCGGTGGTGCCCGAGGTGTAGGTCATGAGCGAGATGTCATCCATCGACAGCGCCACGGGCGCAGGCCGCGCACCGGTGCGGGTGGCGGCCAGGAAGTCTTCGCAGCCCGCAGGCACCGGCGCCATGGCGGCGCGCATGGCCAGCAGCTCGGCGGGTACGTCGATGCTGGGCGCGCCCTCGGGCAGCAGCTCGGCATAGCGCACCACAAACACCTGCTGCAGCGCGGTCTTGGCGCGCACCTTGTCCACCACGGGCAGCAGCACATCGGCCGCGACGATCACGCGCGCCTGCAGGTCGGTGAGCTGGTATTCGAGCTCGTGCTCCTTGTTCAGCGGCCCGCAAGGACAGACGATGGCGCCGATCTTCTGGATGCCGTAGTGCGCCATCACGTACTGCGGGCAGTTGTTCATGAACAGCGCCACGGGCTCGCCCTTGGCCACACCCAGCGCCTGCAGGCGCGCAGCAAATGCATCACTGGCCGCATCAAGCTGCGCCCACGTGACGGGCTGGCCGTACCAGAGGTAGGCGATGCGGTCGGGCGTTTCGCGCGCGTGGCGGCGCAGGTGTTCGTGCAGCGGCAGCTGCGGTGCGGCAGAAGGCATGGCGTTGTCTCCGAGGTGTCTGGAATCGCTGGTTCTTGGCGGCCACTCAGGGTTTTCTCTGGGTGCCCTCACCCGCCAGCGTCTTGCCAATATATACCGCACGGTAGAACAATGCTACCCATGGGTATAACTCCAACGTCGCGCAAAGGACACCGATGAACCAGCAGCCCCCCGTGCAGGCCAGCGGCCGTCAGAAGGCCGCCACGGCCGGGTCGGACGAAAAGCGCGAACGCATCTTGCGCGCGGCCGAGGCGCTGTTCGATGCGCAGGGCTACGCCAACACCACCATCGAGCAGATCGTGCAGCAGCTGGGCGTGACCAAGCCCTTTGTGTATTACTACTTTCGCAACAAGCAGGAGATCTTCGAGACGCTGTCGTGGGCGCCTGCCGTGGCGTGTTTCACTGCGATGGACTTTGCGGCGGACGATGACCGGCCTGCCCATGTGAAGGTGACGGAGGGCATCGAGCGGCTGATCCGCGCCACGCTGGAGCACCACCCCTCGGCCTTCTTCCCGTACCGCGAGCCGCAGGTGTACCGGCCCGAGTACCTGGCGGCGCAGAAGGATTTGGCGAACCACTTCTACGACCGGCTGTGTGCACTGCTCGAACAGGGCCGCCAGGACGGCATGTTCGAGTTCAACGACACCAAGATCACCGCCCTGGCCGCCTGCAGCCTGCCCGGCTTTCTCTACAACTGGTACCGCCCTGACGGCCGCCTGTCGCAAGACGAGGTGGCGCAGGAGCTGGCGCAGCTGGCCTGGCGTGTGCTGGGGTTGCGGCGAACCCGCAAGCGCAACCCAGCCTGACGCGCACCGCAGCAACCCTACACCAAGCACAACAACCACCGGAGACAAAACCCATGAAAACCGTGTTCCTCACCCCCCTGGCCGCTGCGGCGGCGCTGCTGATCGGCACGGCAGCCAGCGCGCAGGAGACCTTCAAGGTCGCCTACATCGACCCGCTGTCGGGCCCCTTTGCCAACGTGGGCGAGCTGATGCTCACCCACACGCAGTACGCCATCGAGGACATCAACGCCAAGGGCGGCGTGCTCAAGGGCACCAAGCTGCAGCTGCTGCAGTTCGACAGCAAGCTCTCGGCGCAAGAGAGCCAGAGCGCGCTGCAGGCCGCCATTGACCAGGGAGCCAAGGCCATCGTGACGGGCGGCTCGGGCTCCTCCGTGGTCACGGCGCTGGTGCAGGCGGCAGCGCGCCACAACCAGCGCAACCCGGGCAAGGAGATCCTGGTGCTGAACCACTCCTCCATCGACCCCGAGCTGACGGGCAAGGCCTGCAACTTCTGGCACTTCCAGTTCGAGGCCAACACGGCCATGAAGATGAAGGCGATTGCCAACTACATCAAGAAGCAGCCGGACATCAAGAAGGTGTACCTGCTGAACCAGGACTACGCGCACGGCAAGCAGTGGGCGCACTATGGCCGCGAGATGTTGGGCCTGGCGCGGCCCGACATCCAGTTTGTGGGCGAGGCGCTGCACCCCATCGGCCGCGTGAAGGACTTTGCGCCCTACCTCGCCAAGGTCAAGAGCACGGAGGCCGACTCGGTCATCACCGGCAACTGGGGGCAGGACATGACGCTGCTGCTGAAGGCGGCGGGCGATGCGGGCTACAACCTGCGCTACTTCAACCACAGCGCGGGCTCCATCCCCGGCACGGTGCTGGCCGTGTCGCAGGCCAAGCAGGGCCAGTTGACCTGGGTGGCCGAATGGCACCCCGGCCAGGCCGACACCCCCAAGGTGGACGCGCTGGCCAAGACCTACAAGGCCAAGACGGGCAAGGACTTCCTTGCGCCGCGCATCGAGATGACGCCGCGCTTCCTCGCCGCCGCCATCAACAAGGCCCAGTCCACCGACCCGGTGAAGGTGGCCCGTGCGCTGGAAGACCTGACGCTCGACTCGGTGGTGGGCCCCGTGCGCATGCGCGGCGAAGACCACCAGCTGCTGCTACCCCAGGTGGTCAACACCATCGCGCCGGTGGACGGCAAGGCCGTGAAGGTGGGCTGGGAAGGCACCAACTATGGCTTTCGCACCGATGCGGCCTACACCGGCAATGAAATAGCCCAAGGCACCGAGTGCAAGATGACGCGGCCTTGATGCCACGGCGCCGAAGGGCGCCGAAATCCCCACAGCGGCAACCGCCACAGGCCGCCGCTACCATGGCCGGTCATTGCATTCATTGACCCGACCCACAAGGACCGCGCCCATGCCCGACTTTCGCAGCGACACCGTCACCCAGCCCACGCCCGCCATGCGCGAGGCCATGTTCAAGGCCCCGCTGGGCGACGATGTGTTTGCCGACGACCCCTCAGTGAACGCACTGCAGGACCATGCCGCCGAGCTGCTGGGTTTTGAGGCCGCGCTGTTCGCCCCCTCGGGCACGCAGACCAACCTGATCGCGCTGTGGGGCCACTGCCAGCGCGGCGACGAAGCCATCGTGGGCCAGAGCTGGCACACCTACCGCTGGGAGGCGGGTGGCATGGCCGTGCTGGGCTCCATCCAGCCCCAGCCGGTGGAGACGCAGCCCGACGGCACGCTGCGCGTGACCGACATCGCCGCCGCCATCAAGCCCGACGACCCGCACTTTGCGCGCACCCGTCTGGTGGTGCTGGAGAACACGACCGGCGGCCAGGTGCTGCCGCCCGCCTACATCGCCGAGGTGGCGCAACTGGCGCGCAGCCGGGGGCTGGCCATGCACCTGGACGGCGCACGCATGTTCAACGCCGCCACGGCCAATGCCGCGCGCAACAGCACCGATGTGTATGCGGAAGCGCGCGCACTGTGCAGCCACTTTGATTCCGCATCGTTGTGCCTGAGCAAGGGCCTGGGCGCGCCCGTGGGCTCGCTGGTGCTGGGCTCGCGCGACTTCATCCGGCAGGCGCGCCGCACCCGCAAGATCCTGGGCGGTGGCATGCGGCAGGCGGGTGTCCTGGCGGCTGCCGGCCACTACGCGCTGCAGCACCATGTGCGGCGCCTGGCGGAAGACCACGCCCGCCTGGACCGGCTGGCCCAAGGGCTGACCGAAGCCAACCGCAGCCACCCCGTGCTGCAGGGCCAGCTCACCGTGCTGCCGTGGCAGACCAACATCCTCTTCACCGACCTGCACGCAGAGGTGGCCCCAGCCTTCACCGCCTGGCTGGCGCAGCACGGCGTACGCGTGACCAGCAGCCTGTATGGCGGCGCCACCCGGCTGCGCTGGGTGACGCACCTGGATGTGAGTGAGGCGGATGTGACAGCGGCGCTGGACTGCGTGGCGCGCTTCACGCTGCCGGGCTGAGCCCGCTCAGGCGGCGGGGTAGGTCCGGCCACCAAACACGCCGGTGCCCACGCGCACCAGCGTGCTGCCTGCCTGAATGGCGGCCTCCAGGTCGGCCGTCATGCCCAGGGACAGGGTGTCAAACTGCCCCAGGCCTGGCTCTCCCACTGCCGATATCTCGTCAAATAGCCTTCTGGCGCTAGTGTGGATTGCCAATTGCGCTTCAAATTCAGGAGCATGGTCCGGAATGCTCATGAGTCCTCGCACCACCAGCCGTGGCAGTTTTGCGACAGCGCGCACCAGGTCCAGGGCTTCGGACGGGGCCACGCCCGACTTGGTGGGCCCACCGTCGATGTTGACCTGGATACATACCTGCAGCGGCGGCAGGTGATCGGGCCGCTGGGCCGACAGGCGCTCGGCGATCTTGAGCCGGTCCACCGTGTGCACCCAGTCAAAGTGCTCGGCCACCAAGCGGGTCTTGTTGCTCTGGATAGGGCCAATGCAGTGCCACTGCAGCGCCACGCCGGGCAAGGCAGCCCGCACGGCGGCAATCTTGTCCACGCCCTCCTGGATGTAGTTCTCGCCAAAGGCGCGCTGGCCTGCGGCCACCGCCTCCAGCACTGCATCGGCGCCAAAGGTCTTGGAAACGGCCAGCAGGCCCACCTGGCCCGGGTCGCGCCCGGCAGCCCGGCACGCCTGGGCGATCCGGCCCATAACCTGTTGGAGGTTGTTAGCAATCGTGGTCATAATGTTTGGCAAGCGTACCAAACGATAGAGGGACTCCGTGGACATTACCCAATTGCTCGCGTTCAGCGTGAAGAACAAGGCCTCCGACCTGCACCTCTCCGCCGGTCTGCCGCCCATGATCCGGGTCCACGGCGACGTGCGGCGTATCAACGTCGATGCGCTGGACCACAAGACGGTGCATGCCATGGTGTACGACATCATGAGCGACGCGCAGCGCAAGACGTATGAAGAATTCCTGGAGGTGGACTTTTCTTTCGAGATCGAAGGCCTGGCCCGCTTCCGCGTCAACGCCTTCAACCAGAACCGGGGCGCGGCCGCCGTGTTCCGGACGATTCCGAGCAAGATCCTGACGCTGGAGCAGCTCAACGCCCCCAAGATCTTCGGCGACCTGGCCTTGAAGCCACGGGGCCTGGTGCTGGTGACCGGCCCCACGGGCTCGGGCAAGTCCACCACGCTGGCCGCCATGGTCAACTACCTCAACGAATCCGAATACGGCCACATCCTCACGGTGGAAGACCCGATCGAATTCGTGCACGAGTCCAAGAAGTGCCTGATCAACCAGCGTGAAGTCGGCCCGATGACGCTGTCCTTCGCGGCGGCCCTGAAGTCTGCACTGCGCGAAGACCCGGACGCCATTCTGGTGGGCGAAATGCGCGACCTGGAAACCATCCGCCTGGCCATGACGGCTGCTGAAACGGGCCACTTGGTGTTCGGTACGCTGCACACCTCAAGCGCCGCCAAGACCATCGACCGGATCATCGACGTGTTCCCCGCCGAAGAAAAGGAAATGGTCCGTGCGATGTTGTCCGAATCGCTGCAGGCCGTGATCTCGCAAACGCTGTGCAAGACCAAGGACGGCTCCGGCCGCGTGGCTGCGCACGAGATCATGCTGGGCACCAGCGCCATCCGCAACCTGATCCGCGAGGCCAAGGTGGCGCAGATGTACTCCACCATCCAGACCAGCAACAGCGTGGGCATGCAGACGCTGGACCAGAACCTGACCGACCTCGTGCGCCGCAACATCATCAGTCCGGCCGAAGCACGCAGCAAGGCCAAGATCCCCGAGAACTTCCCCGGCTGAGCCCCCGACAGCACACCCCCATGAACGACTTTGCGGCCCCTGCAGGCGCCGCATACCGGAGCGCGATATGAAAGGCATTTTGAGCCTTCTGAAAATGAAAGCCCGCAGCGGCAAGCCATCGGACGACCACACGGATTCCGTGCTGTTTTCCACCGCGTTTGCGGGCCAGGGTGTGGACGACTCCATGCTGGTGCCCTGGGAGGCACGCGCCGTGGAAGTGGGCGCCAAGCGCCTGCCTACCAGCCGGGGCGGCAAACTGCTGCAAGGCCTGTGGGCCAAGGACAAGTACATGGCGCACCTGGACAAGGACGCCGTGGAGCGCATGGAGCGCTTTTTTGAATTTGCGGCCGTCCCGTCCAATCGCGACGTGATTCGCCAGGATGAGTACGGCAATTTCATGGTGGTGCTGCTCACCGGCACCATCGCCGTGGACCGCGTGCAGCCTTGGGGCGAACAATTGCGACTGGCCGAGACACGCCCGGGGGACATCCTGGGAGAGATGTCGCTGCTGGACAGCGGCATCCGCTTTTCGGCCTGCACCACGCTGACCGACTGCGAGATCGCCGTGCTCTCCGCCGAGGCCATGGACGACATGATGACCAAGGATCCGCAACTCGCCGCCAGCCTGATTGCCCTGCTGGCGCGCAAGCTGTCGCTGCGCCTGCGCGTGGTGAGCGCACGCCTGAGCGACAACCAGAAATGATGCACCTATCCACGACACAAGATCGTCCGGCAGACGACCACCCCCGGGAGAACTTCTGATGGAACGCGATCAGGCCAGTAAATTCATCAATGACCTGCTCAAGCTGATGGTGAGCCGCAACGGCAGCGACTTGTTCATCACGGCAGAGTTTCCACCCGCCATCAAGGTCGATGGCAAGGTGACCAAGGTGTCGCCGCAACCCCTCACGTCCAACCACACGCTCACGCTGGCGCGCGCCATCATGAGCGACAAGCAGGTGGCGGACTTTGAGCGCACCAAGGAGTGCAACTTCGCCATCTCGCCCGCTGGCATCGGGCGCTTCCGCGTCAACGCTTTCATCCAGCAGGGCAAGGTCGGCATGGTGCTGCGGACCATTCCGCTCACGCTGCCCACCATCGACGGCCTGGGTGTGCCGCAGGTGCTCAAGGAAGTGACGATGACCAAACGCGGCCTGTGCATCCTGGTGGGTGCCACGGGCTCGGGCAAGTCCACCACGCTGGCCGCCATGGTGGACTGGCGCAACGAGAACTCGTTCGGCCACATCATCACGGTGGAAGACCCCATCGAATTTGTGCACCCGCACAAGAACTGCGTGGTGACGCAGCGTGAAGTGGGCCTGGATACTGACAGCTGGGAAGCAGCGCTGAAGAACACGCTGCGGCAGGCGCCCGACGTGATCCTGATGGGCGAAATCCGCGATCGCGAGACCATGGAGCATGCGGTGGCGTTTGCCGAAACCGGACACTTGTGCCTGGCCACGCTGCACGCCAACAGCGCCAACCAGGCCCTGGACCGGATCATCAACTTCTTCCCCGAAGAGCGCCGTGCCCAGTTGTTGATGGACCTGTCGCTCAACCTGCGCGCCATGGTGTCGCAGCGCCTGATCCCCAAGCAGGACGGCAAAGGCCGCGCCGCAGCGGTGGAGGTGATGCTCAACACCCCGCTGATCTCCGACCTGATCTTCAAGGGCGAGGTCTCCGAGATCAAGGAGATCATGAAGAAGAGCCGCAACCTGGGCATGCAGACCTTCGACCAAGCGCTGTTCGATGCCTACGAGGCCAATGTCATCAGCTACGAAGACGCACTGCGCAATGCCGACTCGCTCAACGACTTGCGCCTGCAGATCAAGCTCAACAGCCAGCGCGCCAAGTCACCCGACCTGGCACAGGGCACCGAGCATTTCGCGATCGTTTGACCCCAGAGCCAGGTCCACACACCTTCGCGCAGCTTCACCCGCCCTCCTGGGCGGGTTTTCGTTTTCACACATACTTTTGCAACATCTTGCCGCCACACCATGCCAAGCACTAACCCCCGCAATTACGACACCACCCCCTCCCGCAAAGTCGCCTTTCTGGGCTTGGGCGTGATGGGCTATCCCATGGCAGGCCACCTGGCGCTGGCTGGTCATGAAGTCACTGTGTACAACCGGACCGCTACCAAATCCGTAGCGTGGTGCGCAGAGTATGCGAGCACCAAGGCCCCCCAGCATGCAGCCACGCCCCGCGAGGCGGCGGCAGGCGCCGACATCGTGTTCTGCTGTGTGGGCAATGACGATGACCTGCGCTCGGTCACCCTGGGTGCGGACGGTGCCTTCGCAGGCATGAAGCCCGGCGCGATTTTTGTGGACCACACCACGGCCTCGGCCGAGGTGGCCCGCGAGCTGCATGCGGCCGCCCTGGCGCTCGGCCTGCAGTTTGTGGATGCGCCCGTGTCCGGCGGCCAAGCCGGCGCTCAGAACGGCCTGCTGACCGTGATGTGCGGTGGCGATGCCGCAGCCTTCGAGGCTGCTCAGCCCGTGGCCATGGCGTTCTCGCGCGCCTTCACGCTGCTGGGCGCCAGCGGCTCGGGCCAGCTGGCCAAGATGGTCAACCAGATCTGCATCGCCGGGCTGGTGCAGGCCCTGTCGGAAGCCGTGGCGTTTGGCCAGAACGCCGGTCTGGACATGAAGCAGGTGCTGGAAGTGATCGGCAAGGGCGCGGCCCAGAGCTGGCAGATGGACAACCGTGGCAAGACCATGGTGGACGGTAAGTTCGACTTCGGCTTTGCGGTGGACTGGATGCGCAAGGACCTGGGACTGGTGCTGGACGAAGCCAAGCGCAACGGATCACGCGTGCCCGTGACGGCACTGGTGGACCAGTTCTATGCCGATGTGCAGAAGATGGGCGGCAACCGCTGGGATACATCCAGCCTGATTCAGCGCTTGAAGTAACCCCCCTCAGCCGCCTGAGGTGTCTGCCCCGACAAAGGGCAGGACTGGCGGTCGGGCAAAGCAGGCGTCGTCGCAGCCTCACCCCCGGGTGCAACGCCGGCGACGTGTGGCAGCGCGGCGGAGCCCCAGCGCTGCGCTGCAAGAAAAAAGTCCCAGACCACGCGCTGCGGTCTGGGACTGGGACCCTACGGTCTGATGCCCGCCCTTAGCCGCCAGCCGGCTTGGTGTCCGTGGTGACCGGCGCAGGCTGCGGCGCGATGCGGCGCAGCTCTTCCTCCGAAACGATCTCGAACACGCGCACCACCTTGCGCACATCGGTCACACCTCGGGCGATGTCCGTGGCGCGGTTGGCCTCACGCTGTGACACACGGCCCATCAGGTAAACGGTGTTGCGCTCCGTCACCACCTTGAAGGAGTTGGCCGAGATGTCCTGCGCATCCACCAGGCTCGCACGCACCTTGCCGGTGATGAAGGTGTCCGTGGACCGCTGGCTCAGCGTAGAAGGGGGCATCACGGCCAGATCGTTAACGACCGAGCGCACGTTTTCCACCTGCGACACCATCTGCTCCACCGCCTGGCGGTCCTGGGCCGTGGCGACTTCACCGGTCAGCAGGGCCTGGCGGTTGTAGCTGGTCACGTTGACATGGGCCCGGTCGCCCAGGGCTTCGCGGATGCGGTTGGCCGCGCGCAGCTCAATGCCTTCGTCTTCGATCTGGGTGCCGGCCGTGCGGCGGTCCACCGCCATCACGCCGCCGACCACAGCGCCGCCCACGATCAGGGGCGCGCAGGCCGATAGTGCGGCGGCCAGCGTGGCAGCAGCCAGGGCAGTGCCCACCACGCGGCGGGTGCGGTTCAGGGTTGTCGGGTTCATAGTGGGATCTCCTGTTCACCAAGTAACTGTGCGTCCACGCCGTCGCTGATGCAATGCAATACCAGCGTGTGGACTTCGCGCACGCGTGCCGCACGGTCGTGGGGCACGCTGATCAAGACGTCGGTCTCCCGCAGCATGGCGGCCAGTTTGCCGCCGGTGCGGCCCGCCAACACCACCACTGTCATGTCGCGCTCGTGCGCGGCCTCGGCGGCAGCCAGCAGGTTGGGGTCGTTGCCGTGCACCGTCAGGGCCAGCAGCACATCGCCCGCCTGGCCCAGGGCGCGCACCTGACGCGCAAACTGCTGGGTGGCATCGTTGCTGCCCGCAGCCGCCGTGAGCAGTGTGTTGTCGGATGTGAGCGCCAGCGCGGCCAGCTCGGGGCGTTCGCGTTCGAAGCCCGCCACGCAAAAGGCGGCAAACTGCTGCGCTTCGGCGGCGGACGGGCCGTTGCCACAGGCCAGCACCTTGCCGCCGCTGGTCACGCAGGCCAGCACCGCCTGTACGGCAGCGGCAATGGGGTGGCTCAGGGTCTGCGCGGCCTGGTACTTCAGGTCGGCGCTGTCGATGAAATGCTGTTGGATGCGTTGCTCAAGCATGAGGGCCCGATGATACCCGCCGCGTGTTACAGCTTTTGTAGCAAAGGGTAGCCACCTGCATTGCGCTGGCGACCGGTACGGCGCCCGCCGCTACTGCGCATCGAACGCCGCCTTGAGCCACTGCACCCCCTCCTCCACCAGCACCACGTCAAAACGGCAGGGCGGTGGCGACGGCAAGCGCATCAGGTAGTGCCGCGCGGCAAAGATGATGCGCTGCTGCTTGGTCGCGCTGATGCTGGCACCGGCGCCGCCAAAGCCGCCATGCGCGCGGCTGCGCACCTCCACAAACACCAGGGTGCCATCCCGGTCACGCATCACCAGATCAATCTCGCCCCCGCCGCGTCCGGGCGTCCGATAATTGCGCACCGCCAGTTGCAGTCCCGCTGCCTGCAGATGGGCCAATGCCTGGTCCTCGGCAGCGTTGCCCCGCTCACGCGTGGTGGCTTTTTTGGCAGCCCCCGGGGTGGCAACGGCCGGTGGTCTTTTTCCAAGGAAATTCATTGAGCTCATCTTTCGCTTCAGCCCAGAGCGCGGCGCACGACGCCGCCGCTGCGCAGCATTATCCGCAGGGCGCGCTGTACGTGGTGGCCACGCCCATCGGCAACCTGGCCGACATCACCTTGCGCGCACTGCATGTGCTGCAACTGGCCGACACGGTGGCCTGCGAAGACACGCGCCATACGCAGTCGATGCTGCGCGCCTACGGCATCGACAAGGGCGCCAGCCAGCTGCTGGCTGTGCACCAGCACAACGAGGCCGAAGCCGCGCAGAACGTGGTGCACCGGCTGCAGCAGGGCCAGCGCGTGGCCTATGTGAGCGACGCAGGCACCCCCGGCGTGAGCGACCCCGGCGCACGTCTGGTGGCTGCCGTGCAGGCGGCGGGCCTGCGTGCCGTGCCCCTGCCGGGCGCCAGCAGCATCACCACCGCATTGAGCGTGGCCGGTGCCGTGGCCCACAGCACCGATCACGGCGGCTTTGTGTTTGCAGGATTCCTGCCCGTCAAGAACGCGGAGCGTGCCAACGTGATTGCGCAGCAGCTGGCCCAGGAGCCCCGGTGCGTGGTGCTGCTCGAAGCGCCCCACCGCATCGGCGAGCTGGCCCAGGCCCTGGCCGTATTGGGCGAGCGCCCCGTCACCCTGGCGCGCGAGCTGACCAAACAGTTTGAAGAAGTCACCACCCAGCCCGCGCAGGCGCTGACGGCGTGGCTGGATGGGTCGCCCCAGCGCTCGCGCGGCGAATTCGTGGTGCTGCTGCACCCGATCCCTGTGGTCAGCGACGCGGGCGACAGCCACCGCGTGCTGCGCCTGTTGCTGGCCGAGCTGCCCCTGAAGACCGCCGTGCGCCTGGCCGCCGAGATCACGGGCGCGTCGCGCAACGTGCTGTACGACACCGCGCTGGAGTGGAAGCGCGGGGATGGCGTACACGACTGACTCCAGATGCTCCCGGGCAGTTTTTGCAGTGGTTTTAGGCAGTAGCGCTAGTGCAATATGCCGTATCAGCTATTTAATTAATAGCAAACTGGATGTCGTGACTACCGCGAAACCGCCAGGCCCGCAGCCACCCCGCCGAACAGATCACCCTCCACTTGCGGAGTTGCCGGGAAGGCCGTGCGCAGTGCCTGGCGCAGGGGCCGCAATGCCGACGAGCCCCCGGTCAGGTAGATCGCATCCACCCCCCCATCGCCCAGTCCCGCCATCTGCAGGCAGTCGCGGGCGCAGGCCACCACCTGTTCCAGCGGCTGCGCCAGGGACTGCGCCAATCCGGGCGGCGTGATGGCGGCGCCAAGCCCTGCCTCGACCCAGTCCAGCGGCATGGGCGCCTCGGCATCGGCCAGAGAAGCCGCGATCTTGGCCTGCTCCACCGTGTTGGCCAGGCGGTGGCCCAGCCGCTCGTTCAACACCCGCATCAGCCGGGCATGCAGCGCGGCATCGGCATAGTCGGTGCGCAGGTTCTGCGCGTCGCGCAGTGCGCGCGGCGAATACAGCCACTGGATCAGGTGCCAGGTCGAGAGGTCGAAAAACACGCGGCTGGGCACCTCGCGCCCCGACGGACCGATGTGGCGAAAGCCCAGCAGCGGCATGAGCAGGTCCAGGCTGAGGCGCCGGTCAAAGTCCGTGCCACCGATGTGCACGCCAGTGGTGGCCAGCACATCGCTGCTGCGGTCCGCGCGGGCCATGCGCTCGGGGCCCAGGCGTACCACCGTGAAGTCCGACGTACCGCCGCCAATGTCCACCACCAGCACCAGCGACTCCCGGTCGATGCGCTGCTCGTAGTCCAGCGCGGCCGCAATGGGCTCGAACTGGAAGCTCACGTTTTCGAACCCTGCAGACAGCGCGGCCTGGCGCAGCGCGTCCTCGGCCTGCTGATCGCGCTCGGCATCGCCGTCCACAAAATGCACCGGCCGCCCCATCACCACCCGCCCGGGCATGCCACCGAGTTCGTCGCGGGCCTTCTGCGCCAGCATCCGCAAGAAGAGGCCGATGATGTCCTGGTAGCTGACCAGCTGGTTGTGCACTGCGGTTTTGTCCTGCAGCAGCGCACTGCCCAGCAGGCTCTTGAGCGAGCGCATCAGCCGCCCTTCCGTGCCCGCGAGGTACTGCGCCACCGCATCGCGCCCAAAGTGCGTGCGCTGGTCTTCGGCGTTGAAGAACAGCGCCGTGGGCAGCGTGTGTGCATCCCCCTCCAGCGCCACCATCCGCGACAGGCCCGCGCCCTGCCGCACCGCCATCGCGGAGTTGGAAGTGCCGAAGTCGATACCAAGGGTGGTGTCCTGCAGAAGGGGCATGGGGAACGTGGTGAGAAACAACAAGGAAGGCAATGCGCGGTACGGGCAGCAACCAGCACCAAGGCAACGCAGGATTTCGACATGCGCACCTGCCCAGCTGGGTGTGGCCCTGCTTCGGCGGTACGAAATTGAAAAAGCCCTTGATTCTTGCAAATCAAGGGCTTTTGTTTGGTGGCTGGGGCGGAATCGAACCACCGACACAAGGATTTTCAATCTTTCAAAAAATCCTTGTGCAGTAACGGCCAACAAGAAAAAGCCCTCTACAAAAGGGAGCGGGATTGTGCCACGTCGAGCCGCATGAAACCGTCGCTGCCCTCCGATTTGTAGAAGCACCGCAAGCCTATCCGTGCGATAGACTGCACCGATGGCAGGATCTACCAACGACACTCCCGAGCTTCAGGCAGAGAAACAGACTATTGGCTCCGAGATCATCAAGGCTCGTGAGCTGCTTGGCCTCACCCAGGCAGAGCTAGCAACTCGCAGTCAGGTATCTCTTTCCGCCATCAAGGGATATGAAACGGGAAGAAATTTTCCCGGAGCTCGTGAGATCAAGCAGCTATGCCAAGTCCTCCGAATCAGTCCCAACCGACTCATTTTTGGAGATGAGAACCCATTTCCTGAACGGACGTGGCACCACAAGATGGAGTCAACTTCCGCTGAGCCAGTTGACTACAAGACTAGATTGGAATTTTTGCTCCCGCTTCTCTCGTCAAGCGAGTGCGCAGCGTTCTACCAACTCGCCAATGCCCTCGCCACTGCAAGACACGGAGTTAAGGCGACGGTAGACCGCCGCAGGTCTGCAGAGGCCGAAAGTGGCATCAATCTCTTTGTGGCGACAGGCAAATTTGAAGCCACCCTTCATGGGAAGCTGCTGGTCGATACAGAAGTGGCTCGAAAGTACGCCGCCTCTATCCTCACGGCAGCGGACGAAACCGACAAGGTGAATCGGGGCGATCCGACCTAGCGCCATTTCTTAGAAAGTTTTACAACCCGCCCTCCCCAACGCTCACTTCCCCAGGTCTGCAAAAAAATAAATTTGACGTTTTCAAAACCATGCCATAAAGTCTCAATTACACCCATGTGGGTGTTTTTGACACGAGGCATACATGAACACATCAAAGAAGGGCGTTTCGCCCGAACAGCTGCAGCAAGCAGCAAAAGACCTCAACCTGACGGTTGCGGCAATTGCAGAGGGTACCGGCCTGTCAAAGGCCTACATCAGCGAGTTTCGCAACGGGAAGCGAAACTTCAAACCCTCAGAGCAAGCCCTACTCCGTAGCTACCTAGAAGCTGAATATGCAGAACAGGGCGAGGACTTCCCCGAAGAGCAAGAGGCCAGCGATCAAGAGCTGTTGAATGGTCTGGGAGGCATGGTCAAGCGCATCACGCGCCCTGCCATCCTGCTGTCTGAGGATGTGCCCGCCGCCCAGGTGGAAAAGCTCACCGATCTGATCGAGGCCAACCGCCTCAAGGTGGGCGACATCCTGAACACCGAGTTCGCCAAGGGCGGCTTTTTCGGTGGCGAATTCTCGGAAACCACCGAGAACGCGATCCGCGAAATCTTCGCGCTGCTGGCCTTGAACTACGTGGCCATCCTGATGCTACAGGGCCGGAACATCGCCCGCAAGCTGCCCGAAGGTGCCCAGCCCAAGACCATGGGCGACTGGCTGTCGGGCTACCTGGCGGCATCGCCATTGGCTGATCTGCTGCCCGAGGCTGACCCTGCCGATGCCGAAGCGGAGGCAGCATGAACACCTTCACCACGCCTATCTCGATGGTGGCCGGCTCAGGCAAGGGCGCAGCCCTGGCCGCCGGTGTGATCGGACTGCTTTTGATGCTCGCGCTTGCGTCCAAGAGCGATCCGACAGCACGCAATCAGACCACCGGACGGTGATTTTGATGCGTTCAGAACCGTCAAAACCCAGTTCTGATGCGGGTTTCGGGCCTGTTGCGTCTGCGGTGGCCGCGCAGACAGCAGCGGGCACCGACTTGCCTACGCGCAGTGGCGGCAGCCAACACGCACGCAGCAGCCAGGCTGCCCCCTTCAATGCCGAACAGGGTGCCTTCGCATTCCTCCGAGCTGCCCAGACGTGGCGCCACAAGGCGCCGACCGGGGCACCCGCTTGCACGCCAGTGCATGCGGGGGGGGAGGGAACCAGGTCCGCCAGGGCGGTGGATCAAGCAGACGGCGGCGGGTGGATCGCCAGGGCCACGCTACCCGATGGCCGGTGCAAGCGCTTTCGCCAGCTGCAGTGCTTCGACGGCTATGTGGCCGTTTGGCGCGCTGCCGGTTTTCTCCTGACCTGGCAGGACCCCCGCACGGTTTTCATCACGCGCGGTGGGCTGGACGCAGGGCCACAGCGCCCCGCTGCAGACCCGGCCCAGGTCACCCCATCAACACATCACACAGAGGCTCTGAATCATGGTCAAGCTCGATTTGGGTATTGCCAAGCTCGATTGGTACGTGCTTTCCAACCCCTCGGCCAACACCGGCCCTTTCTCGTTCTCCATCGACCACGAGGGCGTCTTCCTGTTCCTCAAGCCCGTGCAGCTCGCGCTGCTGTGGCCCTGGGTGAAGGTATGAGCCAGAAGCCCGCACAGCCCGCCTTCGCCTGGTGGACCACGCCCACCACCCGCGCATTGCATCGTGCGCCCACACAGCCCGCCATGGGCCTGCATCGCCGTCCCTTTTCTGGCGCAAAGACCTCACCTCAACGACCACAGGAGGCCACCCGTGCAACGGCACAAATTCTCGCCTTCACGGGCAGTAACACCCCGTATGAGTCTCATGAGTGAGACAGCAGCCAGCGAAGCGCAGCAGCTCATGGGACTCGATACGGTACGGATCAAAAGCCCTTACATGGCCCGCAACATCGTGGACAAGGTCAAAGCCCAGGGGCAGAGCTACTGCCAGGTGCTCAACGAAACCGGCGAGCTGCTGTGGGAAGTCACCCGCACCAACCTCAAGGGCTCCTACGACTCACGGATCATGGTCAAACCCATGTACGAGGACTGCCAGAAGTCCAAGAGCGGCAAGCCCGAATGGCACCCTAGCCCGCCCTATCTGATCGTGGAATGCTCAGTCCCCAAGGCCATGCACGGCCAGAACGTCTATGGGGTGGTCGAGGACATGCAAACAGCCTGCGAGAACGTGCGCGCGCTGCTGCAGCAGCTCATGGGCATTGAACTGCCTCACACCGGCAATTGGACGGTACAGCGGGTGGACTGGGCCGAGTCCTTCCAGTTGCCTTACCAGGCCGTGCAGGAGTTCTTCGAGGGCATCTACCACGTGGCCTTCCCGCGGCGGAAGATGCAGAAGTACGGCAACGAGTCGATCTTCGTGCCGGGCACCACCACAACGATCAAGCTGTACCACAAGGGGCCCGAGTTCCAGAAGAACGACCGCAAGCGCCTGGCCTGGGTGCTGCGCAACTACTTTCAGGAAAACAAGCCCCGCGACGCTGCGCCAGATTGGGCCCAACGGCAGGCATATCGCAAGGTTGCGGCCATCCAGCGCCTGGCAAACAACCGCCTGCGCGCCGAGGTGGAAGTGCACGCGGAGAAGCTGGACTACGACTTCGGCCACAAGCCCAAGGTGCGCGAGGTCACCACCGACTACCTGCAGGCCGTCTTCGACAAGGAAATTGCCCGCCTGCTGCGTGAGGGTCGTGATGGTGTGAAAGTGGTCCGCTCCAGCCTGGCGGTGCGTGATCGACTGGAGGCCCGTTTCTCGCCCGAGCTGGCAGGGCTGCTGCATGGCTTCTGGCTGGGCCTTGCCACCCACGGCGAAGACGACATGAAGACACGCAGCACCCGCGCCACGTTCTACCGCCGCCGCAAACAGCTTGTCGATGCAGGTGTGTCCTGGCTCGCCACCGACATGCAACTCATTGAGCGTCAGGGGCAAATGTTGCCCGCTGATTTCTCCCCCGTTCGTGCAAACGCCAGGCGCTGTACCAGCCTGGTGCGCGAAAGACCCGCTTTCGACTACCGAAGCGGACTACTCCAACTGGCCGCGTAAGGCCTTCTCCCTAAGGAAATCATCATGAGCGAAACCGTTCTCGTATTGCGTGCCGACCGGTACGAATTCACCAGTGAAAAAACCGGCGAAATCATCAAGGGCGCCAACGTCTACTTCATCAGCGACACACAGGTCGAGACACCCAACGCAGTAGGCGACAAGCCGATGAAGGTTGCCATCAGCGACGAGGTGTTCAACGACATCAAGCACTACGGCGCCCCTGCCATCTACGACATCACGACCAAGACCAGGCCGGGAAAAGACGGCACAGCCACTGTGACGCTGGTGAAAGCCAAGTTCCAGCAGCCATTCAAGCTGCCCGAGTCGGAATAAAAAAAGCGCTCACGTGCAGCAACACATGAGCGCCCACCGAACCACAAAACCCTATCCGTGATCGGCCTTGGCAGCTTACTCCATGTAGGCCACCAGAGGCCATGAATTGAGGCCTCTATGCTTTTTCACGCCCCCAGAAATATCTACGGTATCGATTGCTTCCGCATGTTCATGGACGAGGTTGGCGGGGGTGTCGAGGGGGTGAGCAAATACCTTGGCATCCATGAAAACACTGTTCGCAGCTGGTTGCGCGAGGCCACACCCGTGCCCCGGGCTGCAGTGCTTGCTTTGTTCTGGGAGTCGAAGTGGGGCCGCTCCCAAATCTTCACCGACCAGGTGAACGAAATCCGCCTGCTGTATCGGCAAGTCTGCATCCTGCAGGACCAGTACCAGAAGGCCAAAGACATCATCACGGGGCTGCGTGCCATGCATGCGGGCTCAGCCAATGAACCACTTTTTGAAGAGCTTCCCGACCTCAGCTATCAGCAGCCCCCAACGTTCGGTGCAGATGCCACACTGCCGCTGCCTCTCGAAGCGTCTGCGCCTATCGAGGATGCGCCCCCCGCCACTGTTTCCTCACGCGCCGCACAAGCCATGCAGGCATTGGAACGCACGCGCGCCGCTGCCCGCCGTTGAGGAGCTATCGTGGACTCGCCGCTCTTTCTAACCGCCGATGAACTCAGCACGCTCACGGGGTTCAAGTCCCCAAGAAAGCAAGTCGAGTGGCTGCGCACCAAGGGTTGGCGCTTCGAGATCAACGGCAATCGCCAGGCCATCGTGGCCCGCAAATACGCAGAAAAAGTGCTGGGTTGCGGTGTCCCCGAAGCCCAGACCTATCAGCCGAATTTCAGCGCAATGCAGGGGGCGTGATGGGTCGGCGTAGGCAATCCAACTTCGATGATCCCCCGCGCTTCCACCGCAAGGGCAACGTCTGGTATCACGTGAGCGGCACCCTGCCCCGCGTGTGGACGAAGCTCTCCAACGACCGGGCCGAAGCCCTGCGCCTCTGGGCCCAGCGTGAAGGGGTGCGCGAGGATGAATCCACGCGGCTTTTCTCGGTGGTGGCCAGGCGGTACGTGCGCGAGGTGTTCCCCACCAAGAGCGCGCAGACCCGACGCGACAACGACAAGGAACTCGCCAACCTGCTGCGCGTGTTCGGGCACATGCCCATCGAGGCCATCGCCCCCATGCACATCCGCCAGTACATGGACCTGCGCGGCCAGGTGGCGAAGGTGCGCGCCAACCGCGAGAAGGCCCTGTTCTCG
>NZ_JAOBSQ010000069.1:0-9807 GCF_025246485.1 Acidovorax sp. K2F | reverse complement strand
GGGGGTGCTGTCCAGATACGGGTCCACGTTGCTCACACCGCCCGGGGCGTTGCGGCGGTAGGTTTGCTTGTCGGTTGGGCTCCAGGCGGCAGAGTCGGTCGGGTAGTTGGTGCCCATGACCCACTTGGGGGCGTTGACCAAAGCCGCTGCTGCAGCGGCCTGGGCGGTGGCCACGGCTGCTGCGTCGTAGGCCACAACCGCGTTGTCCTTCGTGCAATTCACGAGTGCAAGCAGGTCGCCCATGAACGTGGTGCTCATGTGCACACCGAACGCGTAGGCCTTGCTGTTGTAGGTTCCCAGCACGCGATCCGACAGGGGCGGGAACGGTGGTACGGGACTGACCACCGGTACGGGTGTGATCGCCATCAGATGATTCCTTTCACGCGCGCGGAGAGCTGCGCGTCTTTGCTGTTGACTGGTTTGACTCGCCCACTGATGAGGCCGAAGGTGCTGAGGTAGCCGTAGCCGGGCACATTCGTTGCTGAGATGGCCACCGGCACGTCCAGCACCTGCTGCAGCAGTCCCACCGTGTACTCAGCCTGGTCGGCATCGAGCACCGCCGACAAAGTGAGGTCCGTAGCGCCAGGGCGCCGCTTGATCTCGAACGTGCCGTCGTCGTAGAACTTGATGTAGCTGTACGACCTGGGCTCAGCCTCGCTGCCGAACTCGGTGCCGCCAGTACCACCGGTGAGGCTGCGCCACTCGCCCACCATCAAGGTGCCCAGCTCCACCGGCGCGGAAGGCCCAGCGCTCACCGTCACGGTGAGTTCTGCGGTCGGACTGATGGGGATGTCGTTCAGTTCCACCGTGCTGCGCACGCCCAGGGGCGAGAACAGCAGCTCCCAGAAGCCGAGCGCCTGCTCCCACAGGTCTTGCGTGGTTTGCTTGACGACCGTTCCGCCAGGCGTGTCGCGCGCAACAATCTGCACCTGGTCGCCCAGCGCACCAAAGATCTTCACGTCACTGAAGAACGGCACCTGCAGCTTGTAGGTGAGACTGCCCGTAGCCTTTGCAGCTGTGGAGCGGTAGTAGTCAAACGGAGCAAACAGGTTGCTGGGCCGTTTGAAGAGCCAGTAGTCCGGGTCAGCCTCTGGCAACGCCGTGCGGCCGCTGTGGGCCTGCACGCAGGAATACACCTTGTGGTTGCTGACGCGCTCGGCCCCCACGGCATACGTGCCGGCAGACACCCACATCGTTTCGCCCAGCGCGGGGTCGGGCTCTACGATGGTGGTGCCTGCGGTCAGCATGCTGGCCGTGATGGGAATGGCCATGAACACACTCACAGCGCTGTAAGTGGTGGTCGTCATGCGGGTGTCGTCCTTAAACTGCTGCCGTCAAATGAGTCTTCGAGCACCTGCGCCATCCGGGCCAGCAGGGCTTCAGCCCGCGACTCGCCAGCGCTTGCTGCAGGTGCTGCCGTGCTGGTGGTGCTGGTGCTTTCGCCCGGCTGGGCCAACATGCGCTGCGTGTTGGCTGCGGTGTAGATGCGCGCTGGCGGCAGGTAGGCCAGCTCGGGACCGTCTTCGCCCACCATCGCCCATCCACCCCGGTGCAGCCCCCCGCCAGCAAAGGCAGGGAGGCCCAGCTCCTGTAGCTTCCTGAGCACGTCTGCGTAGCTGTAGCCGCCCACTGTCGCAAGATCGCTGGCCGTGTAGCCTTTGGCAGACGCATCGGCAAAGAGGCCCGCCACGTCGCCCGTACCCGTGTACTGGGCGAAGAGGCCATCCTTTAGCGCTTGCAGTTGCGCCTGCTCGGCGTCACTGACTGCGCTATAGGTGGACCCATAGCCGCCTCCCAGGTACTGCTCGCGCACGTAGTTGCCGTTGGCGGCCTTGTCGCCAGGGCGTACCGCTGCAGCCGGGCTCCCACTGGAGCCACCGAACGAGAACCCGCCATTGCCCGATGTGCCAACGCTGCCCCCTGCGGCCGCTGGGGCTGTGGGGTTCAGCAGATCCATGATCTGCCGCACAGCCTCATCGACCGACAGCGTGGCCTTGACCTGGCCGGTGGCGATGTCGATCAGCTCGCGCATGCGCTCCAGCGTTTCGTCGCCCTGCTTGATCTGACGATCAAGCGCGTCGAGTGACTGCTCTGCAATGCCCTTCTGCTTGCCTGCCACGCCCGCGAGCTGCTCCATCTGCCCTGCAAGCACCAGGCGATCGCGGTCCAGCTCGAACTGGGTGAGGTAGTTGTCAGCCGCGAGGCCACCACGCGCAGCGGACAGTGCATTGGCGAGGTCGTCCGTGTTGGGGATGATGCCCAGCAGAGCGCCCTGCACAGCGTTCTCGATGAACACCATGCCCTGCGCCGCCTGCTGTGCAGCCGTGCTGCCCACCTCACCCCGCAGCTCGCGCATGGCACCTGATGCAATGTCTTGCACCTTGCCCCACAGGCCAGCCAGCTCGGCCGCTGCTGCACGCTGTGCCTCCAGCGCCTTGCGCTGGGCTGCGATGGAGCGCTCCAGCGTGCTGTAGGCCGCATCGAGCTGCGTGCGCAGCGCTTCCTTGGCCGCAGCGGCGGCATCTTCGGCCGACTGCCCCAGCTCTGCAAATGAGCCCGACAACATGACCAGCATGGCGTAGGCCTTGCGGCCTGCCTCGGTGTTCAGGTCTTGTGCTTCGACCAGGCGGCGGTATTCCGCACGGGTCTTGGGCACTGTCAGGCCCAGCTTGGCGAACTCACCTTCGAGCTGGCGCGTGGCCACCACCCTGCGCTCTTCCTCGGTGTAGAAATTCTGGAAGTAGCTGCTGGTGGCGGCGGCCATCTTGTCGAGCCCACCGAATGCGTCCGCGATCTTGCTGGCCGCATCCGCACCGTCCAGGCTGGCCTCCAGCAGCGTGTAGCCCAGCGTGTCAAATATGCCGTTGACGGTGGTCAGGCTGGTGGACAGGCGGGTGAGCGTGTCGATGGCCTTCTCGCCCTCTTTGGCGTACTTGCTGGCGGTGTAGGTGGTCTCTTCGATGGTCTCGGTCACCTCGCGGGATGAGGCCATGAAGTCGTCCGCACCCCGGCCCAGGTTGTCGTACACCACGCGGGTGACTTCTTTGCTGGTCGTGGTCCAGGTGCCCAGCACCTGCTCTGCCAGTTCGTTGTTGGCAGTGGCAAGCGCCTCTTGGAACTTTTGCTGGATCTGCTCGGCGTTGAGGCCTTGCGTGCTGATCTTGATCTTGCTGGTGTAGTCCTCCAGTTTGTCGGCACTCAGGCCCAAGGAATCGGCAAAGTAGGCGACCTGGGCGCGCATGCCTTTGAAGGTGTCGCCCAGCGCTTTTTCGAATGCCGGGTCCAGGTCGCTGTACTTGGTCTTGTCCGAGCGGAACAGGCCGCCCTTGTAATACTCGAACTGCTGGCCCTCGAAGCCCGTCTGGCCGCCGAAGGTGCCCTCGATACCAACGTCTGCCAGCTTGCGGCCGAACAGGCGGTTGATGAGGCCACCCACCACCCCCGCCAGGGGGCCAAAGAAGGCGCTGGCAATGCCTGCAATGACGTTGACGGCGTTACCGCCGCCCACGCTGTAGCCGCCAGACAGCATGGAGCTGATGCCGTAGCCCGCAAAGCCGTTACCCAGCATGCCCAGGCCCGCGCCAATGTTGGAGCCCATGGGCGTCATCACATTGGCGGTGTAGCCGGTGCCGTAGTCCACAGCACTGCTCAGGCCGAGACGCACGCCCAGATCGCTGGTGGCGAAGCTGCTGAAGGCATTACCCACAGCACCGCTCACACCCTTGGTGATCAGGTCGAAGCCGCTGGAGACGATGTTGCCCAGGCTGCTGAGCATGCCCAGACTGCCACCGCCACCACCGGCCCCGCCCACCACTCCAGCATTGGCGCCGCTGACGCTCAGGCCCAGGGCGCCGGTGATGCCGGTCATCACGCCCTGCACCGCCAGCTTCAGCACCGTGGTCTTGAACAGGTTCTTTATACCGTCCCAGAACGACTTGAAGAAGCCCTTGCCCGCCTCAAACCCACGGTACAGGCTGTCGCTCAAGCCGTTGTAGATGCTGTCGTAAAACTTCGTCCACTCGTTGGCGGCCTCGGTTGCGGCCTTGGCGGTGATCGTGCGGTCGTACTTGGCGCCCAGCAGCTCGTTGCGCTCGCGCAGCGCTTCGATCTCGGCCTGCAGCGCGATCTGTTCGCGCGTCATGGTGCCGGTGATCACGCTGGCCCGCTCCAGCTCGGCCAGGGTGGCCTCCTTGGTCAGGATCAGCGCACGGTTGCGAGTTTGCAGGAGCTGCAGCTGCGCGGCATCCGACAGACCGATCATCTCGATCTCTTCGCGCATGGCCTGGTTCTGCTCGACCACGCTGGCGGCCGACTGCTCCATGGCCTGCACGACTTTGAGGCGCGCTGCACGCTCAGCATCGGCCGTTTTGATGAACTCTTCGCGCGCCTTGTTCTCGCCTTCGGCCGCCAGCATCGCCTCGATGTCCTGGCCGATCTGGATGGCTTGGACCTCGGTAACCTTGACCTTTCCGGTGCGGATCTGGTCCAGCACTTCGACGGCCTTCTTTTGGCCCTCGGTGAGCTTTTCTCCAGCGGCTGCTTCTGCCTGGTAGCCAGCAGTGGCCTTGACCACGGATTCGCGCAGCGCGTCGAAGGGGTCTTTGGCCTCTTTGGCGGCTTTCCCAGCCTTTTCGGTGGTGTTGGCAAAGCCGTTGAGGTTGGGCTTTGCCTTGGCGGTTGCGTCACCGGCTGCTGCAGCGGATGCAGCCATCTTGTCGAGCGAATCGCGGAAGCGCTCGCCCACGGTAGGACCATCGAACACGTCGATCATGTCCTGGCCGGAGGCCTGCAGGGTGGCCCATGCGCTGCGGAAGTCGCCGCTGAGCGCTTGCACCAGGGCTGCAGCTAAGCCGCCCATGCCCTTGCCGATGGACTGCAGCACGCGCCAGGCGATCTGACCCGCGTCTGCCACGTAGCTCAGGCCCTTGATGGCGTCGGTGGTCCACTGCTTGATGCTGCCGTCTGCCACCAGGCGGCGCACTTCTTCACGCAGACCGCCCGAGCCGTTCATCATGTCCACCAGGGCCTGGGCACCCAGGTCCAGCGCGGGGATCATGCCGTTGGCCAGTTCTTTCTTCCAGCCCTCACCACTGGTGCTCAGGCGAAGAAGGTTGTCGTCCAGGTTTGCGGCGGCCGCAGCCTGCTCGGTGGTGACCTTGGCTTGCAGGTCGCCGACCTCTGCCAGGTCATGCAGGAAGGGCAGCATTTGCGCACCCTGCTTGCCGTACAGCGCCATGGCCATAGCGGCCTTGCCGGTGCCGTCTTCAAACTTCGCCATGGCCTTGGCCACGGTCTGCATCTGATCTTCAGGGCGCAGCTTCTTGAAGCTGTCAAAGTCAATGCCCAGGGCCTCTAGCGCTTTGCCGGTGCCCTTGCTTTCCTCGCTGGCGCCCGCCAGGTTGGCGGCCAGCTTGTTCATGGCGGCGCCGATCTGCTCGGGCCCCATGTTGTTGAACTTGCCCACGGCCATCAGGCCCGACAGGGCTTCGACCGTGGAGCCGGTCTGCATGCGCAGATCGTCGAGTGCGGCGCCGGTCTCGATGGCGCCAGAGATGAGGCCCTTGAAGGCCGCGATGGTGAAGCCAGCGGCAAGGCCGCCAGCGATGGCGCCCGCCGTGGCGGCCACCTTGGCCTTCATGTTGTCGAAGGTGTCCTGGATCTTCTTGGACGCCGCCAGGGCGGCCTGCTCGGACTTGTCGAGCCCGCCCGTGTATTGGGCGTAATCCAGGCCGAGCTTGACCACCAGGGAGCCGAGTGCAGACATGCTGATTTACTCCCGTTCTTTCTTGTCACGTTGTTCTTGGTCGGCCACGAGGACCGCGCGCTCCATGACCTGCAAGCCATGCATGACGGTGCGGCGCTGGCGCCGGTGGACGAATAGCTCCAGCCAGGCAATGACGCCCGCGTAGCAAAAGCCCATGCGTTGGCCCGCCATGCCTGCGTACTGCCACTGGGTGCGCAAGGCCTCGAAGGCCGCGACCACCGGCAGGTTCTCTGCGTACACACCGAAGGCCTCGCCCTCGGCCGGAGGGGCATTGGCTGCGGCGTCAATGCGGGCGCGCACCTTGTCGAGGTCGTCCGCACTGGCGCCCCAGGCCTCCATGGCTTCGAGCACGCTGTAGTCGGGCTCGAAGGTGCCGGGCGCTTCGTCGCGGGCACCTGCCCACCAGCGCGCGGCCTCGATCAGTTTTTTTCTTTGGCGCCTACGTTGTGCTGCCAATAGACCAGCATGGCTTCGCGCACGGCGCCGGTAAGGCGCAGGAAGGCCTCCAGGTTCTGCTCGTTGAAGGGGACAGGGACACGGTTCTCGTCCACCATTTCCCAGCCCGTGAGCACGCGGCGCAGCAGTTCGACGTTGGACAGCTTGATCAGCTCTTCGCGGTCTTCTTCAAAGGTGCGTTTGAAGATGGCGACAAAGCTCTCTTCGCGCCAGCCGCCCTTTGGCATGGCGACTTGGACCTTGACGGTGGCTTTGAATGTTTCGTCGGGGGTGAGAATGAACATGGTTGTGTGAGGTAAAGGGGGAGAAAGCAAAAGAGCCACCGCGATGGGTGGCTCTTTTTCGGGGTGTGCACACGTGTGCACGGGGGTGAAGGGTCAGCGAACGATGATTTGCAATTCGTCGTTGCCGCCCACCGGGTTGATGTCGAACGGCATGTTGATCATGGCGATGCTCTGGTCGTCCTGCAGCGTGAACGGCTTGCACTGCACGGCAGGCATTGCCAGCTCGATGATGTTGCCGGGCACCGTACCGTGCACCAGGCTGCAGGCGCCCACAACGCTGTTGCGCACGATCTCGGCCCAGTTCTTGGTGGTGATGCTGGGCATCTCCATGGTGACGTTGCCCGAGGGCTGGCGGTCTGGGCTGTGGGGTGCGGCGCAGTTGACCAGCTCGCGCCAGGCCAGGGCGTTGGCGAGGTTGATGCTGAAGGCCGACATGCACGCAGACAAGCCGTGAAAGCTGAAGGTGGGCGTGTTGGTCTTGCCCACAGTCTTGGGCTGGATGAAGTCGCTGTAGTCAACGCCGGTGGGCATGGCCACTTCCTCGGTGGCTGCGCTGTAGGTGCCCAGGAACTCGAACTTCATCACCGGGATACCCTTTGCATTCAGCTCGAAGGACACCGTGCCCTTGGCATTGGTGATGACGAACTTGGTCTTGTCCAGGTAGCCATACAGCGTGAGGGTGGGTTCGCCTTCGCTGACCAGGTCGTAGGTCACGTCCGTGCCTGCGGTGATGGTGGCGGCAAAGCCGCAGGCCTCCAGCAGCAGGCCCCACGCGGGTTCCGTCCCGGCAGCACCTGCGCCCGCCAGTTCGACCTCGAACGTGATCTTGCGGTGCTCGCCCACGGTGAGGCTGCCGCTGTTGCCCTTGTACGGGCGGATCAGGTTGCGCTGCACCTGCTCGGCCGTGATGGGCTCCGGCATCAGGGCGCGGCAAAGGATGGCATTGGCCGCTGCAGTGGGAAGCGCGTCGGTGCCAGCTGTGACTTCTTTCTTTGCCAGCAGCAGCATCTTTTTCATGGACTTGGCCATGGGAGTTCCTTTCAGGTCAGGGTTTCAGAAACGGCCGCTGCTTAGGCTGCTGCGGTGTTGTCGTCGCCCTCGGCCGCAGCCGGGGGCGGGACGCGGGTGCGCACGCCGGTGGCCGGGTCGCGCATGTAGGTGCCGCCGATGCCGGTGAACTCATCGCGCGCACGCGGTGGCGTGGGCAGGTGGTGCGCTGGCTTGGTGGCTTTGGGGGTGGCGACGGGCGCAGCTGCGCCAGCCGCCGCAGGGGCTGCGGTGCTTTTTGCCATGGTGGCTCCAGGGGTGGGTGGTTGCGGTTAGTGGCGGGGTGTGCGCAGGCGCACGGTGAGGTAGCGGGCGAATATCTCGGGGTCGGGCTCGTAGTCGGCGTCCCCTGCGTCGTCTTCGTACTGGTAGGCGGGCATGGCCTCCAGCGCAGCGCGGAACGGGCCGCCACCGTCCAGGGGCAGCAGCACGTCCAGCTCTTCGATGGTGCGGGCCAGCACGATGAGGTTGACATCGTGCTGGGTGTACCCGCCGCCCGCACACCAGGTCTCTTCTGGCTTGCTGTCCACGTCAAAGACGGCAGCGGGCCATGACGGATTGGGTGGCAGCTCCACCGCCCAGGTGTTGTCGAACGCCAAGGTAAGCGCTGCAGCGAGCTGCTGGTGAATGGTGCTCATGCCTTGCTTGCCTTTGCGTGCTCTTTGTCCAGGCGGTCGGCCATGGCGTCGATGACCTCTTCCTTGCCCTGCTCCAGCGCGGGCTGCAGGAAGGGGGAGGCCTGTTGCTTCTTAGTGCCGAACTCAGGAAAGCGCCAGTAGTATGGATCGTCTTCGTAGCGCTTGACGATGCGGCCTGTCTTGTTGATTGCCAGCTTGCTGTTGGTCTTTTGCTTCTTGGTCAGGTTGCGACCATGCCGCACACCGAGGTTGTACTGGGCGGTGCCTGCAGGGGCCTGCGGCTCGCGCTTGATCACGATGTTCTTGATCAGCGCGCCGGTCTTGCGCAGCCCTTTGGCCTGTGCGATGCCGCGTGCCTTGCTGCGCAGTACACCGCCCCCGGAGGCCACCATGAGGCGGGCCACTCGGGTTTCCATTCCCGTCTTGAGCTGCTGGAAAGATTGACTTAGCGCGCCGATGCCCAGGATCTCGCTTTTAGCCATCGTTCATTCCCGTATCGCAGGTCAACACCATCCAGCCGCGCGCGTTGGCCAGGGGCTTGATATGCCGGATATTGAAGGCCTTGCCCCTGTGGCGCACGCGCATGGTTTCCAGCAGATCGTCGCGTAGGCGTATCAGGAACTCCACTCGCGCCACAGCCACTTCACCGCCAGCACTGGAAGCCCTGCGCTCTGCGCCGGAGTAGTCCATGCGCTTGGCCCACACAGTGGTGTGCAGCACCCAGGCCTTTTGCATCCCGGCGGATGTCCCCTTGGCAACTTGAAGGCTGTCGATAGCGATGCGATCTCGCAGATCTCCGGCGCGCATGTCACACCCCCATTCCGACCCGGTACGGCTGCAGGAGCCGCTGCGAGTTCACGGGCAGCGCAACTACAGATACACCCACGGCCGCCTCCTCCCGGTTGTGGAACAAATGCCCCACCAGCAGCAGGATCGCGGCTTTCACCGCAGCGTTGACCACTATCGGCTCGGCCGGTGGCGCTTCCGCGGCTGCGTCCATGGCGGCCTGGTTGGCGTACACGTTCCGGTTCAGGAACTCGACCACAGAGGCCTCTGCCGCTTCGATGTAGAGCTGGATCAGGGCGTCCTCTGCCGAATCGTCCACCCGAAGGTGCAGCTTCGCCGTTGGTACGTCCACCAGCGACATCAGGCGGCTCCGTCCAGCAGTGCAGCCAGTTCCGCCTTCTTGGCGCCATCTGGCACCGCGATGCCCTTGGCTTCGAGAGCGGCCTTCAGCTCGGGCACGTTCAGGCCGGCCGATGGCTTGGCGACAGGTTCGGTCTCGGCGGGCTGCAGGTCGCGCGCCTTGACTTGGCCGCGCACCGCGCAGCCGACATCATCGACCAGGTGCTTTGCCATGTCCTCGCCGACGCGCATCTGGTCGCCAGCACCGAACGCGCCGATGGCGGAGTTCGAGCCGAAGGTGGTGAAGGTGATCCATTCCATGATGGGCTCCAGTATTTGAGGGAGAAGGAGCGGACCGGAGCATGAAGCCCCGGCCCGAGCTCATCAGGACGCGGGAGGCGTCAGATCACCACCGCGCGCGGCTGCGGGGATCTCAGTGGCCAGCGCCAGGCGGCGCTCAGCGCGAACCGTGATCAGGTTCTTGGTGAAGTTG
>NZ_JAOBSQ010000068.1:0-10524 GCF_025246485.1 Acidovorax sp. K2F | reverse complement strand
AGGGGTGCTGTCCAGATACGGGTCCACGTTGCTCACCCCGCCGGGGGCGTTGCGGCGGTAGGTTTGCTTGTCGGTTGGGCTCCAGGCGGCAGAGTCGGTCGGGTAGTTGGTGCCCATAACCCACTTGGGGGCGTTGACCAAAGCCGCTGCTGCAGCGGCCTGGGCGGTGGCCACGGCTGCGGCCTCAGCCGCCTCTACCGTGTTGTCATAGACATTGCCGACGAGCGGCCCGATCTTGGGCTGGAGTTCGTTCTTCTCCCAGTTGTTGAACGCTTCATAGGCGGCATCAAAAGTCTCGACGGGCGATGCCGACGAGGGGACTGTTGGCGCTGCGTCAATAGCTGATGGCGGTGCGGTGGGCATGGCGTCCTTTCGCGTTATGTGGGGAGGCCCCGGATTTGGAAATCGATGGTGGTGAGAGGACGCGAGTCGCGCACGGTGTCAGCCGTCTCCAGCGTGCCGAACACAAGGCTTTGCTCGAACCCCTGCGCGAGCGTGGGCGCGAAGGCCACGCCCTTTCCCAGAAGGCCGCGCAGCTGCACCAGGGCGTCGTCTTCGCCCTTGCCGTCCAGCTTGATCTGGCCGGCCATGTCGTACGTGCTGCCGTACAGCAGGGTGGTGCTGGAGCCGTCGGACTCCTCCTTGCGGTAGCTGTAGGCGCGCGGGCTACGGCGCAGGCCAGCCTGCACCCCACCCCAGTTAACGCCCGGCAGAAATCGCAGCTTGCCCACCTCGATCTGGCGCACGGCGCGCAGCTGGCTGCCACTGCCGGTGATCTTGACGACGACTTTGGCGGCGGGGTAGATGGGTAAATCGGTCACCAGCACCCGGTCGCGCAGGCGGCGCTGGCCATAGGCATAGTCCCAGTAGCCGTAGGCAGGCGCCTTGATGGTGCCGGTGCGGATGACCACAGGACTGGGCGAGGTGGTGGTGGGGTACACCTCCACCACCCATGACGCGCCGGCCATGCCAAAGATGGCTACGGCGTTGGCATAGCGCATTTGCAGGTGGTACTCGATGTCGGCGTCGGTGCGCTGCAGCACACGGTTTTCATGGACCAGCTTGCCGTCGGCGCGGGTGATTGGCCCCAGAGGGATCCAGCGCTTGGTGCTGCGCATGTCGTTCCACGATGCCGTGTCCACCTCGGGTGGGTCGGTGTTGGCACCCGTGCGCGCCACCGCGCAGCGGAATACGCGATGGAGGCCTGGGCGAATCACTTCGGCGCCGACGGCGTGGGTGCCTGCGGCCCAGGCCGTTTCACCAGGGCCCGGCTCTCCGATACTGCCCGCGAGGAACGAGGCATCTGTGAGGGGAATTTTTTCGATGTAGTACATGGCGCTTCGTCAGAGTGGCGTTTCGGACATGACCATGCCGTTGCCGTTGCGAGTGACGCGGGTCAACACATCGGCCGTCTGCGCGCCGGAGTCGGCGGCGTCTTCGCTGGCGGCGCGCAGGGCGGCAACCTCTTCGCGCAGTGCGCGGATCTCGGCGATCAGCACTGCGTTGTCACCCACGCCACCGGCATAGCCATTGGCCCAGGGATTGAAGGCCTTGGGGACGATGGCCTCGCCTTCGTGTATCTGCGCCAGCATGTCTTGCGGCACGTAGTTGGTGCCAACCGCAAATGCAGGAATGCCCAGCGCACGCGCCTTGTCCAGCACGTCCAGGTAGTTGTAGCCACCCACCGTTGCCAGGTCGGACAGCGTGTAACCGGCATCCTTTGCCGCCGAGAGCAGGCCCGCCACGTCGCCCGTGCCAGCAAACTGCGTCATCAGCCCAGAGGACAACCCCTCCAGAAGTTTCTGCTCGCCATCGGACACGGCGCTGTAAGTCGAGCCGAAGCCGCCGCCCAGGTACTGTTCGCGCACGTAGTTGCCGTTGGCGGCCTTGTCGCCAGGGCCGGGCTGCTTGCTCGGGGCGGAACTGCTGCCGCCAAAAGAGAAACCGCCGCCCGCACTGCTGCCGCCGGTGGTGGTGGTGTCTGCGGCTTCTGGCTTGAACAACTTCAGTAGCTCGGCCAGGTAAAAGTCCACCGTGCCGGTGAGCGTGGTGAGCCCTTCGACCGTCGCCTTGGCCTGGTCTTCCAGCCCCTTGAGCCGGTCCAGCTCTTTGTTGAGCACGGCGAGCTGCTGCTCTTCGATGGACAGGGACAGGTCTTCCAGGTTGCCCAGCGTGTTGAGCTGGCCGGCCAGCACCTTGGCGTCGTAGGCGCGCTCTGTGTCGTTGCGGTAGGTGCCACCGCTGATGCCAGATACAGCGGCATCCACAGCACCAGAAAGCCCGGTGTAGTCGGCGAGCCGACCGCCCGATTGCAAGCCAGCAATGGCGCGCTCGATGTACACCATGCCCTGTGCTGCCAGCATATTGCGGCTGTCATCCACGCTGCCCAGCAGATCGCGCGCGGAGCCGCGCAGCATGTCAACCAGTGAGCGGCCCGCATCAATGCTGGCCTGCAGGATGCTGACCTGCGCGCCAATGGCATCGCGGTCGCGGCGCAGCGCCTGTTGGAACAGGTCGCTGGCAGAGCTGCGCTGGCGCTCCAAGGCCTGGGCGGCATCCTCTGCCGCCGTGGTGATGCCAGCAAAGGCCCCGGCCAGCTGCAGCAGCGTGGCGTAGGTCTTGCGGCCTTCTTCGCTCAGGTCTTTTTCAGCCGTCTCCACCAAGCGGCGGTATTGCGCGCGCGCATCGGTGGCGTTGATGTCGGGCAGCGTGAGGTTGAGCGACGCGAGCTGCTCGCGCAGCTGGCGCTGCATGTTGGCGCGCTGCTCCTCTGGGCTGAAGAAGTTGCTGTAGTAGGTGCCCAAGTTGCCCAGCAGCTTGTCGAAGCCGCCAGACACTTCGGCCAGGCCTGCAGCGGCATCGAAGCTCAGGGCGGCCAGCGTGTCCAGCCCCATACCCTTGAGCGCGTCCTTGAACTGGTTCACACCCACGATCTGGGCGTTGATGGTCTCCAACAGCTTGTTGGCAGCCTCTTCACTCAAGCCCTCGGCGTCCACACCCTTGAGCAGTTTCTGCACGGTCTCCGGGATGTCGGTGACGGACTGCAGCGCCTGGATGGTGGACTGCTTCAGGTCGAGCGTGAAGTTCTCCAGCGCGGTCTTGAAGTCCGGGCTGTTGGTGCTGAATTTCTCGTACAGCGTGCCCGCGTAGTTGTCACCCTTACCGCTCTCGCCAAAGGTGGTGCCGTCGGACAAGATGCCGCCGGCAAACACACCGCCCCGGCCCTTGCTGGAGGTCTCCAGGCCCGCAGAGAAGCCCGTCAGCGTGGCCTTGCTGCCCAGCGCCTTCAAGAAGGCGTTGATGCCGCTGGCCGTGCCAGAGACTGCATCGCGGATGGCCTGCTCGTTCTGCACCGGGTCGCCTTCCAGGCGGTAGGCCTGGCCTGCGATCAGCGCGTTGCGCTGGCCGTTGGAGAAGTCGCGGTCGAACTGCTGGCCCTGGTAGGTGTAGGTCTCACCCCGGCGCTGGTTGGTCACGCTGCCGTCGAAGGCCACGCCGAACTGACCGCCCGTGCGGGTTTCGCCCTTGGTGGCTTTGGCAATGGCCATCAGCGCGCCCACGCCCAGGGCAATCGGGCCCAACACGCCCATGATGGTGCCCAGCCCGCCAGCCGTAGCACCGGAGCCAATCAGGCCGCCACCCAGCTGCAAGCCGCCGATGATGTTGCCGCTCATCAGCTGCCCGAGGCCTGTGGTAAGACCCGCGCCGAAGTTGCCAGCAATTAAGGATGCCCCCGAGGCGAGGGTTCCCAAGCCGCTGAGCGCCGAGCCGCCGGATGCAGCAGCCGCAGCCCCTCCTACGACGGCACTCGCGCCGCCGCCCAACAAACCCAGCAGGTTCCCGACTATGTTCACCACGAAAGGCTGCGCAAACGCCTTGTACAGCGTGTCCGCAACCGTGGTCTTGAACGTCGTGGCCAAGCTCTTGGTGAAGCTCTTCCAGCCGTCCTTGCCGCTGTTGAGCATGTCGGCGAAGCCCTGGCGGAAGATGTCGTCGTATTTGCCGACGGATGTTTTCCATTCGTCCAGGAACGCCTTGTTCGCAGCATTCGCCTTGGCGATGGCTGCGCCTGCTTCGAGCTGGGCGATGCGCGCGGCGCGCTCGGGGGTGTCACCCTCCAGAGCCTTCACCTCGGCGATCTTCTTTTCCAGATCGAGTTGGATGCGCAGCTGCTCAAGCGCCGTGTTGCGCGCCTGCTCGGACTGCCCCATGAGGCCGAGCTCGGCCTGCAAAAGTTTGTTGCTTTCCTCGATGCCCTTCACGTACTCGTTCACGAGCTGTGCGGAACGGTTAGCGCCCTGCTCTGTGTGCAGCTTGCGCAGTGCGGCGGCCTCGTCCAGGTAAGCCTGGGCCAGCTTTCCAGAAACATCGACACCGCTCGCCCACAGCGCCAGGGCTTCAAGGCGGCGGGCCTTGTCCTCGACCTGCAGCTGATTGTGCTCGCGCAGGGCGTCACCGGTCAGGCCGATGGCCTTGCCTTCAAGTTGCGCCAGGCGCACCTGTTCCTGCGCCGCTCCTGCGGCTGCCAATTGCTTCGTGATCCGGTCGCTCAGTGCGTCGCTGTACTTCTGCTCCGCGAGCGTGGCGTCCGCGCGCAACTTCGCCACCGTCTGGTAGTAGTCGCGCTCGGCGTCCTGCATCTGGCCCGTGATGCGGGCGATTTCTGCCTGGGAATTTTTCTTCTTGGTGGCTTCGGCGAGTTCAGCGGTGAAGTTCGCTTTGCGCTCCGCCCAGACCTCCTCTTCCTTGGCCAGCGACTCCTCGACCGCATCCAGCTCGGACTTTGTTCCAAGCTTGGTGAGCAGCCCCAGCGTGTCATAGAACGCCTTGCGGTTGTCGAGGATGGCCTTGTCGTTGTTCTTGTAGGCCTGCAGGCGCGCCGCCAGGGCGTCGTTCAATGCGGCATCCGCCCCAGAGCCACCGCCAGATGGAACAATTGGAGCGGCCGTGCTGGTGTCCCCGAGGCTTCGAGGATCGGCGGCAGTCCCGCGACCAGCGCCAGCTTTGCTATTCAGGTAGCGGCTGTTCAGCAGATCGCGCTGGAACTTATCGAGCTCTGCGCGCGCACGCTTCCCGTCCTCTTTCACCGCCTCGCTGATGGCAGTGAAGCCTTTGAAATTGAGCGTGGCCAGGGCCGCAAACTGCGCTCCAATGGCTCCGATCTCACGGCCGATGCCCTTCAGCACGAACATGACATCGGAATACAGAATGACAGAGGCCTCGACCACTGTTCGAACGCCCGTGCCGAGCATCTGGGCGAGGCTGTTAGACCCCTCTCGGGTTTCGATGAACGCCTGCGTGAGTTGGTTTAGCGTGGGCAGCAGTTCACCGGCCACTGCGAGGCGAGCGCCCTCCGAGCTCAACTGGATTTTCTTCAGGCTATCGTTGAAGTCCGCAGCCTGCTTCGCCACCTCGCCACCAAAAACGGCGCCCAGCTTTTCGCCCTCGACGCGCAAGGATGCGATGCCCGACGCACCTTGGTTGAGCAGCGGGATCAGAGCTTCGCCCTGCTTGCCGAAAAGTTCGATGGCGAGGGCCGACTTCTCGGCGCCGTCGCGGTAGCCTGCAAACTTGGTGGCGATGTCCGCAAGAACGGCGTCTTGTGAACGCAGCGACCCGTCCGACTCGCGAATGCTGACGCCGACTGCCTTGAAGGCGGCAGCCTGCTCTTTTGCACCACCTGCGGCTGCAGCCATGTTCTGGCCCAGCTTGCGAATACCCGTGCTGATGCTTTCCAGCGGCGTCCCGACAACCTCACCGGCGTACCGCAGCGCGGAAAGCTCGCGGACCGCGATGCCAGACTTTTCCGCCATGTCGTCCAGGTTGTCCGCTACGTCAGCGGCAGCCTTCACGCTTGCACCGGAGAATGCTGCAGACAACACCAGACCAAGGGCGCCCATGGCGCGAGCGGCCACAGCCGAACTGTCAGCAACGGACGAGATACTCTCGCGCAGCCCCTTCTGGGCCTTGGACGCGTTTTCTGCCTTTTCCCGGGCTGCATCGAGTTGGTCGAGCCACGGCTTCAGTGCACCCATGTTTGCGCCGCGCAGACGAGCGATGCTCTCCTGGTACTGACGGGTCGCAGTGCCCCCAGCTTCCAGGGCAGCGATCTGTCGCTGCAGGCTGGCAACCATGTTTTTCGTTGTGGACTCGACGCGGCGGCCGGCCTCATCGCTACCGGCACCGAAGCGCCGGAATCCCTTTTCGCCCTGTTCCCCAACTTGGTCAGCGGCCTGTCCGAGAGAGGCGAGCGAACGCTTGGCGCGCGAGACGCCTGTCTCGACACCATCAGCATTCGCTACCAGCTTGATCTCGTCTTGCATGAGGTGTCCACAATGAAAAAAGGCCCGCAGAAGCGAGCCTTGAAAAGAAAAAACCCGCCGAAGCGGGTTGAAACTACTTGCGCATTCGTCCGACCAATCGACCGAGCGCCCTGCCAGCGTTGGCAGCTGCTGCCGATGGCGGCCTCGGAGGCTCTGGAACATGCCCAGTCGCCGATGCAACTTGCTGCCCCAGCGGAGACGACAATGGGACTAGGTTCTCACTGCCGCACGCCGTGCACACGTCGCGTTTCGAAGTCAAACGCCAGACCGAATAGATCAAGCCGGGCACGAGGAAGCAGAGCCAAAGCACGACTTCCAGCAGGAATGAACCACGCGCGACAGTCTTTCCTTCGCCCACCGTTCCGCAGTCTTTGCAAACACGCTCCATGACGCCTCCTTCTAAGAAGCGCGCATGGTAACTCCCAGTCCATCCATGATCACTGTGGCTTTGGCTTCGGCGCATGCTTTCGCATCGTCTCGATGGCCGCGATTTCCATCACCTGCAGCGCATCTACCAACTCATCCCACTCCCCGGGCTCCAAGCCCATGCGGTCGATCAGGGGATAGATCGCCTCCCAACGCAGGCCCGTGGGCACCCCCCCCATAGCCCCATACATCCATCGGGTGCCCACCCGCCTGAATGCATCCATGGCGCGTTCGTTGTCCGGCCACACCTCAAGCGTCTCGCTCTCGTAGTCCTCAAGCTCCCAGCCTTCGGAATGAGCCTCCGCCTCGGTGTAGGCTGGAACGTAGAACGCGTGGGCTATGGCTTCGAGTTTCCCACCTGGCCGCGGAAAATGGCACGGTCATAGGCGTTGAGGATCGCCTCCATGGAACCGGCAAATTCGTTGTCCAGCGCGGTGATGTTGGCGGCAGAGAATTCGTCCTCAAGTTCCCAGCCAATGGCGAACTTCATCACGATGGTGGTATCCGCCTCCAGAGCTTTGTCCACTGCGGCAGAGAACCCGCTTTCGGCCAGGGTCTTCAGCACTGCGGCACGCATCTCCGCCCGATCTACTACCTGCGGAGTTTCGGCGCGCTCGGCATCCTTGCCCTTGCCTCCGGACTTCTTCGAGGTCTGCACTGGCTTGCGTTCTTCCGTGGTCTCGTCGGCCTTCAGCGTCGCCTCAATGGCTTCACGCTGGCGGGCGTCCTTGATTCCCGCCCATTCGGTCTTCTTGAGCGCCTTGCAGCGCAGAGTCAGGCGCGCGGGGGTGCCGTCGAGCTTCTGGATATCGACCGGCATATCGAACTCGGGGGCCTGGCTGCCCAAACGCTTCAGCACGAATACGGGAACGGTGTCTTTCTTGGCTTCGGTCATGTCTTTCTTTCGCAGAGTTGAAAGCCCGTGCGCACCCCCGCCGCCCTGCGAAAGGCGAACGAGGATGCGTCGGTGCGGGTTGTGGGCCTATGGCCCGGGAATCACGAGGGGTAGCGGGTGCTGACGTTCTGGGCGTTGAACGTGCCCTTCACGACCACCGCCTGGCCTTCGGTCAGGGTTTCTTCTTCGTTGAAGCTGACCTTTGCGGGAATCAGCGAGACAGCGCCCGACTTCGCGCGGCGGCGCACCACCGTGAAAGCGTCGGTTTCGGAGAGCGTCTTCAGCGCCTCGTAGGCTGGCGTGCCGATCATGTCGGCGTCCATCTCGAAGGTGCGCTGCACAGCGGAGAAGCCGTCGTTCAGCACGATTTCCACATCGGACTCGATGAACTTCACAGTCACGGTCTTGGCTTCGCCACCGCTGGAGCTGTGGTTCATGGTCTTGTCCAGGTCAACCCAGGTCGAGACCTTCTGCACCGTGCCCGCGCCGCCACCAGGAGTGAAGAACTCGGTGTTGGTGGTGTTGGCGCGTTCCAGGATGAACGAGTCAGTAGTGACGCCCTTGATGCGGAACGCGCGAGCGTTCAGCCGGCCCCAGGACGAGAACATCACGACGATGTCGCCGTTGCTGTAGCCGTGGGCCGTGGAAGAGACGACAGCCTCGGCCGCGTTGGTGACCGCAGTCACCGTCTTGGCGTTAGCGAGCAGAGTGGCGACCGAGTGAACGGTGCCGGTAGGGGTACGTGCCATGGTGGGCCTTTCGCGATGAAAAAAGCCCCTTCCGGGGCCGATTTCTGCGAGGCGTCATGGCTGCGAGTCCCTGGTGGGAGTGGCAAGCCTGCGAGGCAGGGTTGAGGAAACTGGTGTTACTTCTGGGTTTGCTGTTCCAGCCAGCGCTCCCAGGCACCGATACAGCCTTTGATCAGGCGGATCAGCGTGTGGTGAAGTTCTTTTGTTGCCGGGTGCATGTCATCCTCTCAGCGTGGCGCCCAGATCGAGAAATCCTGCCGGGCGCCGTATCGTTTGGTGTCTTGCTCGTAGTCGGAAACCCGGCCGCCGAGGGGTTCTGTCTGCAGATCCACGGCGTCGATCAGCGCCTTCTCAGCCAGCTTGGCCAAGGCCGTGACATCGACCCGGCGAGCCCCCCAGGTGGCAATCTGGATCCGGCAGCCCTCGTGGTCGGGCAACGTCCCTTCCTGGAACACGAGCCCGGCCCCGCCCACCTGCTGGTAGACGATGTACGGCAACACGGGGTTGTCGGGCGCTACGTCGGGATAGGCCCGGCCACCGACCAGCGGGGACAGCGCGGCGGCAATCAGCGTATCGATGCTCATCTCTGCAGTTCCTCCTCGACAGCCGACCGCATGACCTCGCGCACGGCGCTGAGGGCGCGCGGGTGGGCCGAGTCGTAGCCCGGTCGCAGGAATGGCTTTGCAGCCATCTTGCTGGTCCCGTACTCCAGGAACTTGCCGTAGAAGGCGTGCGACTTGTTCCAGCTCACCCGATAGGTGGCCTGGCCCTCGTTGCTTTCGCCTTCCACAAACGCCTGATAGATCGCGCGCCGGAGCGTCCCGGGCGTGTAGACCTTCTTGCCGCTCTTGTGCGGCTGCGCACTCATGGGCACCCGAGCCTTGAGCTCGTCGTGGTACACCTGAGCACCGGCCTGGGCCGCCTTGCGGGTGTTCTTCTTTGCTGCAGCCGTGAGCCGGTCCAGCCGGGCGTTGATCCCGGACAGGTCAAAGCTCGCGCCGATCACTCGGCCACCCCGCACACCAGGTCTACAAACTCGCGCCCAGCGTGGTCAGGAAGCACAGCGCCGATCTCGTAGATCGTGGTGCCGTGCACCGCTCGCATGCCCGCCTTGATGTCAGTGCGCCAGCGGATGCGGATGGAAGTTTTTACGACCTCCGCCTGAGCATCTGCCCGGATAGCGCCCATGCCGGTCGGGTTGCGGATGTCCGCCCAGACGGTGGCCACGGGGGTCCACACCTCCAGCGGCTGGCCGCCTGCGTCCTGGGATGATGTCTGGCGCTCGATGATGATGCGGTGTCGCAGATCTCCGGCGCGCATCTCACACCCCCATTCCGACCCGGTACGGCTGCAGTAGCCGCTGGGAGTTCACCGGCAGCGTGGCTACCGATACACCCACGGCAGCCTCCTCCCGGTTGTGGAACAAATGCCCCACCAGCAGCAGAATCGCGGCTTTCACCGCAGCGTTGAGCACCATCGGCTCGGCCGGTGGCGCTTCCGCGGCTGCGTCCATGGCGGCCTGGTCGGCGTACACGTTCCGGTTCAGGAACTCGACCGCCGAGGCCTCGGCTGCTTCGATGTAAAGCTGGATCAGGGCGTCCTCTGCCGAATCGTCCACCCGAAGGTGCAGCTTCGCCGTTGGTACGTCCACCAGCGACATCAGGCGGCTCCGTCCAGCAGGGCGGCCAGTTCCGCCTTCTTGGCGCCATCAGGCACGGCGATACCCCTGGCTTCGAGCGCGGCCTTTAGCTCGGGCACGTTCAGGCCGGCCGATGGCTTGGCGACAGGCTCGGTGTCGGCGGGCTGCAGGTCGCGCGCCTTGACCTGGCCGCGCACAGCGCAGCCGACATCATCGACCAGGTGCTTTGCCATGTCTTCGCCGACGCGCATCTGGTCGCCAGCACCGAACGCGCCGATGGCGGAGTTCGAGCCGAAGGTGGTGAAGGTGATCCATTCCATGATGGGCTCCAGTAGTTGAGGGAGAAGGGGCGGACCGGAGCATGAAGCCCCGGCCCGAGCTCATCAGGACGCGGGAGGCGTCAGATCACCACCGCGCGCGGCGGCCGGGATCTCTGTGGCCAGCGCCAGGCGGCGCTCGGCGCGAACCGTGATCAGGTTTTTGGTGAAGTTA
>NZ_JAOBSQ010000067.1:0-12171 GCF_025246485.1 Acidovorax sp. K2F | reverse complement strand
TCGCGGTGGTACTGGGATCGCAGTGTGTTCATGCGTTCGACCGCAACGTCGAAACGCCTGCCAAACCGGCGGCTTCCTTGATGGCGGAGCATGTCGAGGTCGGCGGCGTCCAGGTCTGGGAATCCCCAGCCGTAGCCTTCGGCCTTGATCAATGCGGCGCGTACCCGGTCAACCACCGTGTTCCACTCGGTGCGCCGCTCGCGCCCCAGATTGAGTCGGTTGCCTATTACCAAGCCACCCAAAAAAGTCAGCAAGCCCAGTGCAATGCCGGGGCCAGTTATCCACTCCTGCAGTTCGTTCAAGAGCATTGGCTTTGGCTGCTGATTTGCTTCTTTGCGGGCTTCACCACGACCTATCGCCGCTAAAACTGCTCGCTTCGCCAGGCAGTCAGAATTTTCCCGAACACCTGGAAATCCATCGACTTGTCGATGTCAAACGGGTCGTAGTCAGGATTGAATGACTTTGCGCGCAGCACCAGTCCGTCCTTCGTTGGGATGCGCTGCAGCTGCTTGATGAAGCCGTGGCCGTCAACTCGGAAGAAGTAAACGCCGTCTGTATCAACTGTGGTGAATCCCCTGTCACAAAGTAGGGGGTCGCCAGGGTTGTAGCGGGGCTTCATCGATGGCCCAAAGCCGGTCACGATACATAGGTTGGCCAAGCTGCTGTAGACCGGCACGTTCAGGCGGAGCCAATCTGGGGAAACGCGCCAGCTTCGAATAAATCCTGGCGGGGTGTCTTCCAGCTCGAAGCCGTTCCCCATGGAGCCGCCTGCAGCGTACTGCGTTATCACCAAATCCGGCTGCTCTCCACCTACCGCTGGAGCTTCGTGAGGAGATGGCGCGACTGGCGGCAGGTCATCTCCTGGCGCTTCAGTCAACGGAAGGTCGAACCAGCCCCGAGGCTTTGCGTAGACGGCTTCGAGCTTGGCCGCGAGCACATCCCCGAGTCCCCGACTGCCGCTCGTCAAGGCGCTGAAATGAGACTTTGGCGTACCTGTCTCACGCGCGACCTGAGCAGCGCCGCCGGATTCCCGAAGCAGCAACTCGAGACGGAGGCGCCGTCTTCTCTTTCTGGGTGATTCCATGTCTTCCATCCAATAAGCGTACGCGATTTGCATAACTTGAAGGTATGCGTTATGCTTCGAAATAAGTTGCGCACTATGCATACCGGGCCATGAAACTCAGAACCTATCTCGACACCTTGCCGCACGGCGGCGTATCCGAATTTGCAGCACGAATTTGTGTGTCGCCCGTGTACCTGTCGCAGCTTGCGGCTGAGCAGGATGGACGTGTTCCAAGCCCGACTCTTTGCGTTGTCATTGAGCGGGAATCGCAGCGAGCGGTGCAGCGCCAAGACTTGCGCCCTGCCGATTGGAAGGACATCTGGCCTGAACTCGTGACGGCCGAGGCCTGACCATGGCCTATCAGAGCCCCCTCGCGCGCCGCATGGGCCGCTGCAACCGCCCAGCTCCTGGCAAGTTCACCCGCGACACGTCGCAGGAGACCTTCAGATCCCCTGCGACCCATGCCAGCACAAGCCGACTTGATTCGATCGTTCGCACGCGCTCGCCATTGGGAAGCACGTTTTCGCTGAGCGCTGAGCGCTGCGAGCTGTGGATGACCTGGCCGGTGGCCAGTGCGGTGGTGGGTGTGGTGTGTGAAGTCATGGTCCGAATCTTCGTGCCACCCCTTTCTCCCGTCCACGTCCAAATTTCGGAGATCCGGACATGAGCCTTTTTGACACCCTCCGCCGTGCGGCGGATCACTTCCCCGGCGGGCGTTCCACGATTTCGCATCGCAACGGCTGGAACGACGAGTACACGCGCAAACAGCTTTCCGGATCTGCGTCGCACAAGCTGGGCGCCATGGACGCCCTGGCCATCGCGCGCCTGTGCATTGAGGCTGGCACCGAGCACTGCTTCGATTACCCCGCCTACGTGGCCGAGGAGTGCGGCGGCAAGTTCGTGCTGGATGCACAGTCGCCAGAGCCCGAGCAGAGCCCGATGCGTCGTGTTTCCGTGCTGGCGCGCGAGGCGGGCGATGTGACGGCTGTCTTCCTCGACGCCCTGCAGGACGGGAAGATCAGCGACAACGAGCTGGCCGACATCGAGCTTGAAATTGCCCAGGCCGAAGAAGCACTGCGCAAGCTGCGTCAAGCGGCGAGGGCCGTGAATGCAGCTGGTAAGCCGGGCGCTGTGCAGACGCAATCTACGCAGCAATGGGTGCGCGAGTTTGATGGGGCACCAGCATGAGCAATTGGTTTCCCGTTCGCCACGCCTGGCCCGAAGTTACCAATGGAAAGCTCTGGCAGGGGGCCAGTAGCGCCCCGCTGAAAACTGTTCGCATCCTTCCGTCTGCTGAGCATGCGGGCTTCTTCCACTATTCCATTGCGGACATCGTGACGGGAGAAATCGAAGAGACGCGCCGCCCTGTCGCTGGACATGCCTTACCGAGCATATTGGAGCACGAAGGGATAGATCCGCAGCAGTTTGCGTGGACCAGCATGGAGCCATCGCATGCTTGATCTGGACCTGATCCGTATTGACGGCGACACCCAGTCGCGCGAGAAGATTGATGAGGCTGTGGTGGCCGAATACGCCGAAGCCATGAAGGCTGGTGTGCAGTTCCCGCCTGTGATCGTGTTTTTCGATGGGGTAGACCGCTGGCTGGCCGATGGCTTTCACCGCTATCACGGCGCCCGCCTGGCGGGTCTGAGCAAGATATACGAAGAAATTTCGCCAGGAACTCGGCGAGACGCGGTGCTCTACAGCCTCAAGGCTAATGCGACGCATGGCTTGAAACGCACCCATGCCGACAAACGCAAGGCGGTCGAAACGCTGCTGAAGGATGCCGAGTGGTCGGCGTGGAGCGACCGAAAGATCGCCGAGGTTTGTGGTGTTGGTAATCAGCTGGTTGGCGAGGTGCGCCGTGCTATCTGTGTGAATCACACAGATACACCTGCTACGCGGACTGTGGAGCGCAACGGCAAGACCTACCAGCAGAACACGGCCAAGATCGGCCGCACGCCAGCCCCCGCGCCGGCCGATTCCGGCGACACCCCCGCCGCGCGGCCGGAATCGGAGGTCTCAGGCACAGCCCTGGACATGCCGGACAGCAGGGGCATCGACCCAGCGCCCGCTCAGCGGCCGAAGCGCGCCGCACCGAATCCCGCTCCCGCCGTGTCCGATGACGTTGGGCAAGCCCAGTCCGCCCAGGTCTTGGCACTGCAGGAAGAGGTTTCTGCGCTGCGCGAGCAATTGCAGGAGGCGCAGGCCGACAACGCATCCATCGCCCAGATCTTGGACGCCAGCGACCAGCTCGCGGCAGCGATGGTGGAGGCCAAGCGCGAGCGCGACCTGGCCCGGGGGCTGCAATCCCGCATCAATTCCCTCATGACGCAGGTAGCGGACCTGAAGCGGCAGGTTGCGCACTGGAAGAAGAAGGCGGGAGGCTGATCCATGAGCGCACTGTTTGATGACCTCGATACCGGAGCCTTCCCGCCGCCTCGCCAGTTTCAGGCCGCCGCTATGCACGGCATTGCCGAGGGCCTGCTTGCTGGGCACAAGAACCAGATGCTCATGGCGCCCACGGGAGCGGGCAAGACATACCTGGGGCTGCGCGTGGCGCACAAGGCCATCAAGCAGGGCAAGCGCGCCACGTTCCTGTGCGACCGCATCACCCTCATCGACCAGACCAGCCGCCGGGCCGACGAGTACGGCCTGCGCGACCACGGCGTTATCCAGGGCGACCACTACCGCCAGGACTGGAGCCGACCGTTGCAGATCGCCAGCGTACAGACCATTGAAAGCCGAGGTTGGCCGCAAACGGACGTACTGATCGTGGACGAGGCGCACACCATGCGCGACGCCTGGGTGAAGTTTGCGCAGGAGAGCGCGGCGCGCGTGATCGGCCTGTCTGCTACGCCGTTCTCGCGCGGCCTGGGCAAGATCTTCACCAACCTGATCAGCCCTACCACCATGCACGAACTCACGCAGGCGGGCGATCTGGTGCCCATGCGTGTTCTGTCGTGCAAGCGCCCCAACATGGAGGGCGCCAAAGTCAACGAGTTTGGCGAGTGGCAGTCCAGCGAAGCCGAGGCGCGCGGCATGGAGATCATCGGCGACGTGGTGGCCGAGTGGATGCGACACGGCGAGAGTCGCAAGACCATCGTCTTCGGCGCCACCATTGCGCACTGCGAGGAACTCTGCCGCCAGTTCAATGAGGCGGGAATCTTCGCCGCGACCTTCACCAAGGACACGGAGAAGCGAGAGCGCGAGCAGCTCGTGGCCGAGTTCGAGAAGCCAGATTCATGCATCCGAGTGCTGATCAGCGTGGAGGCCTTGGCCAAGGGATTCGATGTGCAGGACGTTGGCTGTGTGGTGGACTGCCGTCCTCTGCGCAAGAGCCTATCCACTGCGATCCAAATGTGGGGCCGTGGGCTGCGTTCGAGCCGGGCGACTGGAAAGACGGACTGCATTCTGCTGGATCACAGCGGCAACATCATCCGCTTCGCCGAAGACTTCGAACGCATCTATTACCACGGCCTGGATTGCTTGGACGATGGCGAAGCCCTGGACCGCACGGTGCGCAAGGACGAGAAGGACGAGAGTGAGCGCAAGGGATGCCCCTCCTGTGGACACAAGCCGTTTCGCAAGCGCTGCATGTCCTGCGGCTTCGAGATCGTGGCCGCAAGCGAGATCACGCACGAGGCGGGTGAAATGCAGGAGGTAGTGATCGGCAACAAGAAACTGGCCGACGACAAGCGCCACCTGTTTCATCAGCTCTGCGCTTACGCCAACGGCAACGCCAAGATCGCCAAGAAGGAAGGCTTCGTGAAGCTGAAATTCAAGGAGTGGACGGGCGACTGGCCGCCCTTCGAGTACAGCTTCCACAAAGCGCCCGTGGTGGACATCACGGGGGCAGTAAAGAGCCGCATCACGTCCGAGAACATCCGGCGTGCGAAGGCGAGGCAAGCCGCATGACGACATTCATCGACTTCGCTCGCGCCCATGGGGTAGAGATCGACCCGGTCAAGCTCATGCCGCGCGACAAGGTGGTGCGGTGCCCTACGACCGAGCACCCGCGCAGCCGCAACGGCGCGTACTTCTGGGATGGTCAGCGAGGCTGGGTCTTTGCCTGGGATGGCGAGGCACGCACACAGTGGTTCAACGATCCAGAGGCCAAGCCTTGGACCGAGGAAGAAAAGCGCCAATGGAAGGCCAAGCGCGACGCCCAGCGCCAAGCGCAGCAACAGGGCTATCAGCGGGCCGCGATCAAGGCGCAGGAGCTTTTGCGTACCACGACGCCCGGCCCTCATAACTACCTCTTCTACAAGGGTCTGCCGAACTCGCAGGGCCTTTGCACGCCTGACGGCGATCTGGTGGTCCCGATGCGCGACTGGCAAACCAACGCCGTGCGCGGGGCCCAGTTGATCCGGTGGACCGATACCGAGGACGAGCCCGGCCGTATGCGGTGGGTCAAGAAGATGACCTACGGCATGCAGGCGCGTGGCGCCGTGCTGCGTCTGGGCCCCCCCAGGGCGACCGAGACGATCTATTGCGAGGGCTTCGCCACGGGGCTATCCATCGAGGCCGCAGTGAAGCAGATGCGCCTTAACGCCGCCGTTCTGGTGTGCTTCAGCGATTCCAACATGGTCTATGTCGCCCAGCAGACCAAGGGCCGCCGCTACACGTTCGCCGACCACGACAAGAGTGGTGCAGGGGAGAGGGCCGCCAAGGAAATGGGTCTTCCGTACTGCATGAGTCCGGTGATGGGCGAGGACGCAAACGACATGCACAAGCGCGCCGGCCTACTGGCCGTATGCGGTCTGCTGATGCAAGTGCGCCGGGAGTCGGGAATGTAGCGCCTTACCTGCAGCAACCCATGCCAGCGGCTCGATACGCGGGGGCATGGGCCAAGAAAGCGGCTACCCGGATTGTGCAAAGCCGAAACGTGGGTGGACTACCTAGAGCGTGCGCAGGGTCCCGATGCAGGGGCTGTAAGTCTGGGTTACCCGCTGGGGCGCATCGGCCACCACGGGGCGCTGAAACGCTGGGCTCACTGCCACTGCCGAAAGCGCAGGCCACGCCTCCCGGGTTCCCCTGGGTAGGGGTGGTATGCGCAGTCCACCGGGTCTTCAGCCTTGCCGAGATACGGGGACAGGGGGTTGATGTGCAGAGAGAGGGCAGTGTGGATTTTGAGGAACACAAGCGCGTGATGCTCGCGCACTGCGTGATGTTGGCCAAGGTGGACAAGGCCTATGCGTGGTGGGCGGCGAAGCGGTACGCGCGGGAGTCGGAAGGGGTGCTCGCGGATCTGCCGCAACAGCTGGCCGACCAGATGAACGGGATGAAGGCGATTGAAGGATCACAACGAGGAGCCACATGACCATTTGCGACACCCTTGAGGGTTTCATTGAGGAGCGGAGCCACACGCCCGCATACCACGCCAAGCCAGAGCGGCGCAGCACGCTGCCGCAAGAGTTACGGGATGCGGACGCCTTGCTCACGCGATATGGCCGCTGGGCGCAGGACCGCTACCAAAAGCGCCGCTGTGCCAGCGCAGAGGGCCAGTATGTGCCACCGCCAATGCGTGGCCAGGAAGACGAACCGATGCAGCCCTTCATGGCCGATTGGTCCGCCTTGAATGTCCAACACGCGCTGGTGAAAGTGCCGATGCAGTACCGCCGTGTGCTGCAGGCCTACTACATCCCCCAGCGCAGACCACATCACGCGGTGCGCCGCGAATTGAAGATCAGCTCAGGCACCTGGGAGCTGTCTCGCATTGAAGGCTTGCGTCGGTTCTGGAGTGTCTACTTGCGCGGCTTGACACGGTAGTGCATAATCGCGCCATATCCCGCGACACTGAGTCGTGCGCCTCGGTTGCCCAACGGCAGCCGGAGGTGTGTCCAGATAAAACCCGCAAGGTTCGTCCTGCGGGTTTTTCGTTTGAGCTATCGATTCGACGCCTGGCGTGTAGGTGGGCCGAACTCAGGTGTGGGCCCGGTCGGCACGCTCAAAACAGGCATTTCAGCTGGAGCCTGCGCATTCGTCTCCGATGTCGGGACGACGTTGGTTTGGCAGCCAATCAACATGGCGGCAAGGGGAACGGCGGCGAATGCGAAAGCGCGCATCGGAGTGCTTCCTTTGTAGTCATGGGTTGAGAGCCGGAAAACCGGTGGACGGGAATCCGTCCGCGCCTACTGAACACGGACCCTGCAAAAAAGTTCCGCCGCGTGCCCGAGTGGCCTAAAGGTGATGCGCCAAGGCAGGCCGGAAGCCTGCTGCAAGCAACAGGGACGTGTGGCGCGCGCAGCCGATACACGCTCCTACCTGGGTTCGAATCCCAGCGCGGAGCCAATGAGCCAGCTTCAGAGCCTTCGACATGAGCACTTTCGACACCAAGCCAGCCAACGCACGGGGCGTGATGCTCCCAAGGGGCGTGGAGCTCAGCGTGTGGCTGGACGACCGCTGGCTGCCAATCGGCAGGACGACAGCGGATGTGAGGCCAGCGGCGCGTGATGATCGCAGACGTATTCCCTGGGGCCTGATGCGCCGCCGCAGATCGCGCAGATAGCAAACACCCCGACGCCCAGCAACCAGCGCTGGCCCACCAGGGGCAAGTGGTGGGGGGAATCCTTCCGGAAGCTCGGTGCTGGGAAGCGCAGGCAGCAGCCAGCAGGGCCAGACCAAGCTCTGTAGTCCGATGGCGGCAATCTCTTCGACCTCAAGGATCCTTATGACCACGAACCAAGAAGCAGGCGGCACCAATGCATGGGGCGGAAAGTCGGGAACATCCTGGCAAGGTGGCAAGGCAAGCGATTCTGGATTGACGCAGCGCACCATGGCGACAGTTGGCGTACTTACCTCTGTTGCCGTGGCGATCATCTGGGGTGGCTTCTGGCTTGGGCTTGCGCTATCTGTCTTATGGGGGTGGTTCGTCGTGCCATTGTTCGGCCTGCCGGTGCTGACCGTCTGGCAGGCTTACGGGCTGATGTTGATGGCGCGGATGTTCCTGCCTATGCGGCTCGGCGAGAAGACGAATGACACCTTTGGCCTTGCCATGTGCAAGGCGTTCTCTGCGCCGCCGTTTGTCGCCGGCGTGTTCTTGCTCATGGGCTGGTGCGTGAAGACTTGGGCCTGACCATGGCATCCACCCGCACCATCCGAAAGCGCGCTATCCAGCGCACGAAGCACAAACTGCTGGACCGCACCATTGAGCGCATCGCAGAGGAATTGAGTAGCGAGGAGGTGGGCCGCCTTCTCGCGACCCTGCAGCGTGATCTTGGCGCCCACCGAGTGCGTCCAGGGAGTGGAGACTGCTTTGGCGTTGCCCGGGGTGGAGTCTGACAATGGCCCGATTCCGGTTTCGCATTTCTGAGAAGTCCTACTTCACCGCTGGACCCTTCTTCAAGGGGCCATACCGACAGTTCACTTGGCTGCCGAGCTTTGACAAGCAGGTGGCGTGCCGATGGGGTTGGGCTATCAACTGGCTCGGCATGCGCGTGAAGCTTGTCATTGGCGATAGCTGCATATGGCATAGCTGGTCGGGGAAACGGGCGGATCAGCGGTTTCGAGCATGAAGACTCTGCCACGCCTTAAGACGATCAAGCCCCGACTCGCTCCATTGAATGCTGCTCCCGTCCGCACCCTGAACACGAAGGCCGGAGCGTCGGAGCGCGTGAGAGGAAGTGCCTGGGCCCGCATCCGCAACCAGGTGTTGGTCCGGGACGCATACACCTGCCAAGGCTGCGGACGCGTATCGGCCGACAACGAGGTGGATCACATCAAGCCGCTGGAGCAGGGAGGCCACCCGACAGCGCTTTCCAACCTGCAGACCCTGTGCAAGGGGCCAGAGGGATGCCATACGAAGAAAACGGCACGCGAGGCAGGGAAAAGAGCAAGGGGGTGGGGCGGGTGAAAAGTCCGGAGGCCGAGAAGCCAGGAAACCTCGCCGTTTCCCACGCGCGCCAAAAACCCCTTGTTTGATTCCCTGGGACCGGGAAATCAAAGAATCAAAGGAATCAAAAATGCCCCGAGGTGGTTCACGACCTGGTGCAGGGCGCAAGCCCAAAGCCAAGCCGCAGGACGCACCAGCGGCAAAACCGGTGGTGGATGCCGCCGGATTCAAGACGGACGCGGCGCCCGAGAACTGGCCGTTCGGCAAGGAGCCGCCGAAGGAGCCCGATCCGCCGGAAGACCTGAGCAAGTTGACTCCGCTGGAGTTCCTGTTGAAGGTCATGCGAGACGAGGGCGAGGACAAGGGCCGACGCATGCAAGCCGCCTCCCTGGCCGCCCCGTACTGCCACCCCAAGAAGGGGGAGAGCACCAAGAAGGCCGAGGCCGAAGAGAAAGCCAGGGCCGCCGGGTCTGGCCGGTTCGCAACACGCAAGGGTCCACCAGGGCCGCAGCTCGCGGCAGCGGGAGGTAAGAGGGTCTAAACATGGAATGGAGCACGGCCTGCAAGGACTGGGAGCGCCGCATCGTTGAGCGCGAGCCGCTGATCCCCTTTGCGCCCTTGTTCCCTGACATGGCCGACGAGGCTTGGGATGTTTTCAGCCACCTCGTGATGGTGGACGTTGACGGCCAGCCGACCATGGGCGAGATCTGCCTGCCCTGGCTTGAGCATTGGGTCCGGGCGATCTTCGGCGCGCGGCACCCGGAGACAGGGCGGCAGCTGATCAATGAGTTCTTCCTCATGGTCAGCAAGAAGAACGGCAAGTCGAGCATTGCGGCAGGCGTGATGCTGACCGCGCTGATCCTGAACTGGCGCCCATCGGCCGAGCTGCTGATCCTCAGCCCGACCAAGGAGATCGCCGAGAACAGTTTCAAGCCGATCCGCGACATGATCAACGCGGACGAGGAGTTGCAGGCCCTGCTGAAGGTGCAGGAGTATCAGCGGCTGATCACGCACCGCGAGAACAACGCCACGCTGAAGGTGGTGGCTGCCGACAGCGATACGGTGTCGGGCAAGAAGGCCAGCTTCGTTTTCGTGGATGAGCTCCACGAGTTCGGCAAAAAGGCCAAGGCCTCGAATATGCTGCTGGAGGCTACGGGCGGCTTGGCGTCGCGCCCCGAGGGGTTCGTGATCTACGCCACGACGCAGAGCGAACAGCCCCCGGCCGGCGTGTTCAAGGACAAGCTGGACTACGCCCGCAAGATTCGGGACGGCGAGATCGAAGACCGCAAGTTCCTCCCGCTGATCTACGAGTTCCCGCAGGCGATGCTGGCGGCCAAGGCCCACCGGGACCTGAACAACGCCTATGTGACCAACCCGAACTGGGGCACGTCGGTCGATATTGAGCGGATCAACCAGCTGCACAGCCAGGCGCAGGCGCTGGGCGAGCAGCAGTTCAAGGAATTTCTCGCGAAGCATCTGAACGTCGAGATCGGCATGAACCTGCACAACGACCGTTGGGCGGGGGCGGACTTCTGGGAGACACAAGGCACACGCCCTGGCCTGACCCTGCAGAACCTGCTCGACGAGTGCGAGGTGATCGATGTCGGTATCGACGGCGGCGGCCTGGACGATCTGCTGGGCTTGGCCGTGCTGGGCCGCAGGCGTGAGCAAGAAGAGGTGTTCGTGCTGGAGTACACGGACCCAGAGACGAATGAGCTTGTGCCTGCGCATTGGGCGACGGTGCAGCGCTGGCTGCTGTGGACCCGGGCATGGGCGCACCCCTCGGTGTTGGAACGTCGCAAGGAGATCGCCCCCCGCCTGCTGGACTTCTCCAAGCAGGGGCACCTGGTGCTGGTGAAGAACGTGGGCGAGGACACGGCGCAGCTCGCGAAGCTGGTGAAGCGGTGCGAAGACTCTGGCCTGCTGGACCAGGTGGGCTGTGACCCGCTGGGCCTGGGCGGTGTGCTCGATGCCCTTGCAAAGGAAGAGGTCCCGCGCGAAAAGATCGTGGGCGTCCCCCAAGGCTACAAGCTGCACAGCGCCATCAAGACCGGGGAGCGAAAGCTCGCCGAGGGTGTGCTGGTGCATGGGGCTCAGCCCCTGATGGCCTGGTGCGTGGGTAACGCCCGCGTGGAGGCCAGCAAGAACGCAGTGATCGTGACAAAGCAGGCTTCGGGCACCGGAAAGATTGACCCTCTGATGGCCACATACAACGCCATCACCCTGCTATCCCTCAACCCTGAAGGCGTCGGCCTCAACCTGGACGACATCCTCGCAAACCCATTGATTGCCTAATGGCCACACTCCTTCACACTGTCGGGCGCTGGTTCGGCTGGGGCGGGGCCCTTGGCGAAAGCAAGGGCGACCAGTACGCCGCACCGACTACGGCGCTCAATGACGGCCTGCGGAACATCGGCGCCGAGGGCGCGCTGCAGATGGACACCGTCTGGGCTGCCATCGACCGCCGGGCGACCACGGTTGCCAGCCTCCCGTTTTTTGTCTACGAGCAGCGCAACGGCCAGAAGGTGCTGGCGCGCACATCGCGGCTCTACACGCTGCTGCACGACAGCCCCAATTCGCGCATGACGCCCTTCGAGTTCTGGCGCGCGATGATGATGAACTACGACCTGCGGGGCAATGCCTATGCCCGCGTGGAGCGTGCGCCAGATGGGGAGGCTGTTGCACTCTGGCCTATGCCCGCCGACCAGGTGATCCCCATGGTGCTGGACGACGGCAGCATGGTCTACCGGTACTACATCAACGGGGACATAGCGTTTCTCTCCGACGAGAACGTGCTGCACCTGAAAAACCTCGGCAATGGCACGGTAGGTCTGGCGAAGCTGGAGTTCATGCGCGGAACGACCGACGAGCAGGCAAAGGCCCAACAGTCGGCGTCCAAGGTGTTCGGCAACGGCGGCAAACCCACCGGCGTGCTGATGATCGATGCCACCTTGAAGCCTGGCCAGCGCGAATCCCTGCGCGCCAATTATGGCGAGCTGGCCACGGGCAGCACCTCTCGGCTGGCGGTACTTGAAGCGAACATGAAGTATCAGCAGCTGGGCCTTAGTCCTGAGGATCAGCAGCTTCTGGAGACACGCCAGTTCGGTGTTGAGCAGTTTTGCCGGTGGCTGGATGTGCCCCCGGTACTGGTGTACCACTCCAACGTCACCGCATGGGGCACCGGCATCGAGCAGATCGTGGACGGCTGGCACAAGTTCAGCCTGCGCCCGATCCTGGTAGGCATCGAGCAGGCCGTGCGCAAGCGCGTGATGAC
>NZ_JAOBSQ010000066.1:0-12251 GCF_025246485.1 Acidovorax sp. K2F | reverse complement strand
CTAAAGACGGGCGCCCTCTGATAGACATGACGCATGTGGTGCACAAGCTCACTCGGACGCACATTCCAGGGTCAGGTGGATTTGGTCCGCATTCTTTCCGTCACCTTGTGGCTACCGACTGGTTGCGACGAAATCCTAATGACTTTCTGACGGTCGCAGAACTGCTGAACGATACGCTTGAAGTGGTTATGAAGACCTACGCGCATCTCAAGAAAGATGATGCGCTGAACCGGCACTCGTCACAGTTGCGAGACCTCCTGCCGACATATTTAGCCGAGGGCGCCCGGCGTTGCTAATTTTGGTGGGTCTCACTGTGTGCTGGGCAGTGAGACCTCTTTTCACGCCATCACCCCTTGGCTGTGCCGATTGAGATGGTAGTAATAGCAAGCAGGCCTACCGCCCGGTCCTGGGCGGTAGCTATAGCGCATCACTCAAAGCGCAGTGGTGCGCAAAGGCGACGGGTCAGCACCGTCATGTAGCGAATCTGGGTCGCGGACGGCGTAGCAGCTCGCGCATACCTTTAAGAGTCTTCCGGAAGTATTTTCCGTGCTATAGTCTAAATCCCATCAGCGCAGTATCTAGCGCAAGAACACAGCTCCACCCCTCATCGCCAGGGGCATCGGTTGGTTGTGTTCTTTAAAAATTCTGCCTTCAGGCATCCTTCGAATAGCTTGGAATCAAGTTATCGCTCTGGCACGAGGGCGGCGCCTGTCTACTCAATCTTCATGAACTCCTTCGGAGTCTCACTCCATTTTTAGCCTCGCAACTGCGAGGCTTTTTTATTTCCTGATTCAGAATGACAAACAACTTCACCATTAGTTTTTACGATAACTCTAACGGCGTTACCGTCGGCTCGTTGCAATACGGAGACAAGACGCTGCTGGCAACGACTCATCCTGCGACCATTGCGTATGCGTTGCAGGCAATGGGTGTCAAATCAGTTGACATTAAGAATCATCAAGTCTCGGCCAAACTTTCTCTCTCTAGCTTGGTTGTTACGAAGAAGCTTGCGAAAATCGCTGGGAAGCATATGAGCTGGATGGAGTTTTTCTTCATTTTTTTCAGAATTGATTCGTATAAAGAGTCGGTGACTGATAAAGATGCCGATATTCATCTTCGAACGGCCATTCATTTTTTGCCAAAGAAAATGGTGAAAAATCAATTGTTGACGGAAGCTCCTCCTAATTGGAAGGACGCGCTCGAAAATCGCAAGCAGTACATCTATTACCCCCACTGCCGATGAACGGCAGGCCGACACCCAGCACGGTGCGGTCTTGGGATTCAAGCCCCTGCGGTTGGCCTGTGCGCATGACAGGTCCCTCCCCTCGGCTGTCGAACGAATTTTTCCCGGGGGGCAAGACTCTGGACAGCCCAGCATTTCAATGTGCAACTTGATAGCCTGAGTTGTCCCCAGGGACGGTGAGGACTTTTGTGCAAAAACACGAGTCGAATCTGGGGAATTGCTGAATTCAAAGACTGTTTCAGTCTCGGAGTGCGGCAAAAACTGGAAAAATGGCGACAATATTTCATAATTTGAAATGTTTTCGACTTGGAGCACAAAAAGCCTCACCGTAGCTTTGTCGTGGCTTCGGTAACTCCCACACGAGATTGCTCGCAACGTCAGCGTCTCATCGGGTACTCATGTTCCTGACGAGCACTGACGTTAAGGAAGTGCGCTTCCCGGCCTACCTCTCAGCCTGAGAAGAACAAATCTGTCGGGAGGCTTCATATCTAATCTAGATTTGCAAAACTGGCGTTCGCTTACCGCTAGCATCTCACTGCGCCCTGGCAGGCTAGGCTGGCGACTACATAGCGTGTCATTTTTGCCGCTTCTGCTTAGACCGACAAACTGCGCCTGTGCACCGACGTCTAAGAGTTTGTACTGGTGGTGGGGCCCGCATCAACGACCATTAGCTGACGATTGCGGAAAAAGTAGCGGCACGGGAGGCCAAGAATGACTGACTACCAAGGGATGCGCTGGTTCAAGTGTGACCTCCAAATGCAGACGCCAGCGGACGCGCCGCATTGGCGGGGTGCCGCTATGGGGACGACGGCCGATGAGCAGATGGAGGCCGCTCGCGCGTACATACGCCGGTGCTACGAGGTTGGCCTTGAGGCAATCGCCATCACGGACCACAACTACCTCTCGAAGTCGTTCATCCCGCTGCTGCAAGAGGCTATTCATGAACTGACGGGTGAGTTCGGATACAGGATAGTTCTGTTCCCCGGATTCGAGTTTGAAGCCGACGTCGGAAAGGGCGTCCATGTCCTGGGCATCTTTGAGCCGGATGCAGACCTCGAAGAGCTGGACCATCTCCTGACGGAGTGCGGTGTTGGGTATCCGCGCGTTCAAGGAGGCGTGCTCGCAAAATCAACACGCCGGCTCCCGGAGCTGTTGAAGTGCATTCAGCAGGTGAACCCAGACGGGAAGCAGCGAGGCATCGTCGTAATGCCTCATGCGCTCAAAGACGATGGCCTGTTCGACAACGGAAAGGTCAGCGAGTGGTTGCAACAAACGGAGTACCTGAATCCAGACTTGCTTGCCGTGGAGGTCCCGAAGCCAGTCCACGAGATGAGCTCAGGATGGCGCAAGCTTTTTGGCGCAGCTGCCGACTGTGACGCAGCATGGCGGCGCCAGCGCTCGGTGGCATGCATCATGTCATCGGACAACAAGGCGCTCACCAAGGAAGAGAACGCCGAAAACTATATTGGCATGCGGTACACGTGGGTCAAGATGTCTGAGCCATCGGTTGAGGCGCTGCGTCAGGCATTTCTGGACCACGAGTCACGAATCCGCCTTCAAACGGTGAGGCCAAGCGATGATGAGCGTCACCCTCGGTTGGTCAGCATTGCGGTCAAGGGCGCGGCCTTTGTGGAAGACCAGGTTGTGCACTTCTCACCGAACCTCAATTGCATCATTGGCGGACGAGGAAGTGGAAAGTCTTCGCTACTGGAGTACATCCGTTTCTGTTTTCAGCCTGACTATCTGTCATTCGTAGATGCGGACCTGCATGAGAAGTTGAAGGGCATTCACAGAACCGTCGAGAGCGGCGACGCTGAGCTCCACGTGTCCTTCGAAGTGGCCCCTGGCGTTTTGGACACCGTTCTGCTGAAGCCGAGCGCCAGAGAGCACAGACTGATTAACCGCGAGGTGCACGACCTTCGAACTGTGCTGGGCCAGGTGAGGGTCCAGTTCTTCAGCCAGGGTGAACTGAGTAGGCTGAGCAAACCGGGGCAGAAGAATCAGGTGCTGAGACTGATTGACGCCTCCTGCAGTGAGCATCTATCCGAACTCGCCAGCCAGGAATCTGCGGTACGCGGAGAGCTAGAGAAACTGTTTGCGGCTGGTCGACAGGCCGAGACCTTGGCGGGAGAGGTGCTACGTTTAAAGCAAGAGCTCGATGAGCTGACCAGGCAGTGGCAGGCACGCAAAGAGATTCAGGCGGACGCGGCAGCTCATCGCCTTGCACAGGATGCGAAGCAATTCGTCGCGGGGGCAGTGACACTGGCAAACAGTGATGCAGAAAAGTTACGCGCGGCGATATCGGAGCTGGACCCTGTTCCGGAGCTTCCCGAGTCCGCAGCAGGTTGGCCAAACTCTGATTGGTTCTCCGATATGCAGGCGGCGTTGCTGCGCGCGCGGGAATCATTGAGCTCTGAGGTTGAGGCTGCCGTTGTCAAGTACACCGCTGCCATTCAAGGTGAGCTTGAAGGACATGCAAACTGGTCGGCAGTGACGTCCCAGCTCAGCGAGGCGGAAGAAAAGTTCCTTGCTGCGTGTCGCGACAAGGGCGTGCTACCCGCCGATGTCAGCAAACTGCAGGAGGTCGACCGTCTTCGGAACGCACGGCAGGCCGACCTCGACACGAAGCAGAAGCAGCTTGCAGTTATGCATCAACAGGCTGCCGACTTCGATAAGACATTGTCCAGGCTGCACACCATTTGGCGGGAGCAGTTCGAGGCCCGCAAAGCGGCTTGTACAGCATTGCAAAGGCCGACAACCTTGGTCATAGCTAGTTTCATGCTGGACGCTCGTGCCTTCGATGCGGTCTGGGAGCGATTGGCACCCAGGGACAGCCGTACCCGTCTTGGACGAAGCTGGGAAGACATTGGACGGTCAGTCTTTGCGATGTTCGCTCAAACGCCGGCCGCCGCAGCCCCCTGGGAGGTCCTTCAGCAGTGGTTGAAGGCGCCAGAGTCCATTCCCGAAAGGAGTTCGGTAGCGCCGCTAGCGGCAGAGCTTTTGAAGCATATGGAAACCCCCGACGTACGCGCGATTTGGGAGAAGGTTCGCCTGACGCGGGTTGATGACCTGATTGACGTCGAGCTCAAACGCCCCGATGGAACAAGCGCGGGACGCATGAGCGGCGAAGGAGGAAAAGTTCTGTCCGAAGGGCAACGCAACACCGCCCTCTTGAGCCTCATCCTTGCAGAAGGGGCAGGCCCCATCGTCATCGACCAGCCTGAGGACGAGCTGGACTCGAACTACATCTACAGTGACCTCGTTCCCTTGCTTCGGCACACCAAGAACGGTCGCCAGCTCCTGCTCGCAACTCATAACGCCAATTTGCCCGTGAACGCGGACGCCGAACTCATCTACGCATTCGACGCGCAAGACGGAAAGGGCAAGAAGCGAACCCAAGGCGGTTTGGACCGGGCCGACGTTACCAGAGCCGTGCTCGACATCATGGAGGGCTCCGAGCAAGCCTTCAAGCAGCGCAGCGAGAAATACCACTTCTGACAACAGACCAGGGAGCAAGAACAGATGGCCACCAGAGTCCAAGCATTGCAGCACCTTCGTTTGGCCATGGCCAACCGGGAGGCGGACTTCCGAGAGGGTCAGTGGGAGGCCATAGACCACATCGTCAACCAACGCGGCAAGGTGCTCTGCGTCCAGCGAACCGGCTGGGGCAAGAGCATGGTGTACTTCGTATCAGCAAAGCTCATGCGAGCGCAGGGCGCCGGGGTCACGCTCATCATTTCGCCGCTCTTGGCACTGATGCGCAATCAGATTGAAGCGGCGCAGCGGCTTGGGCTGAGGGCTCTCACGGTCAACTCGACCAACCAGGAGGACTGGGGTCATGTTCGCAACGAACTACTGGCCGACCACGTCGACCTACTGCTGATTTCGCCGGAACGACTGGCCAACGACGAGTTCGTCGCCAGCACTTTGCAGCCCATCGCCGCTCGAATCGGGCTGCTCGTCATCGACGAGGCGCACTGCATTTCGGACTGGGGGCATGACTTCCGGCCGGACTATCGGCGCATCGGTCAGGTTTTGGCCCGGCTTCCCGCCAACATTGCGGTGCTGGCAACTACGGCGACCGCCAATCGTCGTGTGGAGCAGGACGTGGCAGCCCAGCTTGGTGGCGCCGTGGCAGTGCAGCGCGGCCCTCTGGTTCGCGAAAGCCTTGCGCTGCAGAACATGCGCATGCCGGGCCCCGCCGACCGTCTCGCTTGGTTAGCTGACCAGATTCCCCAACTTCCTGGAAGCGGCATCGTCTATACGCTGACCACCCGCGACGCCGACCGCGTCGCCGAGTGGTTGCGTTTGAACGGTATTGATGCGCACGCATACCACGCAGGCAAGACGGACGACGAGCGGCAGGCGCTCGAACAGGATTTGCTGCTTAACCGCATCAAGTGCCTCGTTGCGACGACAGCGCTGGGCATGGGTTACGACAAGCCTGATTTGACCTTCGTTATTCACTACCAGACGCCGGGCAACGTGGTGGCCTACTACCAGCAGGTCGGCCGAGCGGGGCGAGCAATACCTGTTGCATACGGCGTGCTGCTTTCTGGGGAAGAAGAGGACGACATCAACGAATACTTCCGAGACTCTGCTTTTCCGCCGGAGTGGCAGGTCAAACGCATCTTGGAGGCGCTGGAGGCTGCAGACGAAGGTTTGAAAGTGCGTGACATTGAACGTGCCGTTAATCTGCGTCAATCGCAGATTGAAAAGGTGCTGAAGCTGCTGGTCGTCGAACCGCAGTCACCGGTGCTGCGCATCGACGGCGCGTGGTATCGAACGCCCAACCCATTCCAACTCGACCGCCAGAGGATTGCGCACCTCACGGCACAGCGGGAGGACGAGTGGGCGCAGATGAAGCGATACCTAGCCAATAAGCGCTGCTTGATGCAGTTCCTGGCCGAGGCCCTGGACGACCCCAATGGGCAGCCATGTGGTCGATGCGCAGTCTGTCTCGGGCGTCCCGTGCTGCCGGTCGAACCACAGCGGAACACTCACATCGAGGCGCAGCGATTCGTGCGACACAGCGAGACGCCCTTGGAACTGAAGAAGCAGTGGGACCTTGACGCGCTCGCCCAGTATCAAGTCGCTTTCGGCTGGAGCAAGCAGAACATCCCACAAACGTTGCGAGGCGAAGAGGGGCGCGTCCTGTCGCGCTGGGGCGAACCGGTCTGGGGCGAACTCGTGGCCCACGGGAAGGCTCAGGGGTACTTCGACGACGAGCTCGTTGCGGCGTCCGCTGACCTCATCCTCCACCGATGGGGGGCACCGGTCGCTTGGGTGACCTGTATTCCCTCGAACCGTCGTCCGAGCCTGGTGCCAGATTTCGCTGCCCGGTTGGCGGCGGCATTGGGCGTGCCTTTCCGCCCAGTCATCCAGAAGTCGCGGGAAACCGAGCCTCAAAAGAATATGGAGAACCGATTCCACCAGTGCCACAACCTGGACGGGGCATTCACGATTTATTCTGGGGCCGGGACCGAAAATGCAGTCCTGCTGGTTGACGACGTTGTCGATTCAGCATGGACCTTGACCTTGGTAGCTGCCCTGCTTCGTCAGGCAGGCACCGCCGCGGTGTACCCGTTCGCGCTGGCTATCACCACGGCGAAGTGAAATGAGATTGAAATGAGCCACCAGGCATTGAGCGTAGATACTGAAGTTGTCCTCCTGCTGTGCGGGCGCTTTGGCGGGGAGCGGCAGGAACCGTTCCAGCCACTTTCAGCGCGCGAGTACGGCGAAATTGCCAAGTGGCTGAATGTGCGGGGCCTTCGCCCCGCCGACCTACTGACTGAAGCCGGGAAGGCTCAGCTTCAGGCCCTGCACGAAGCCAAGTTGGAGAGGAAACGGGTCGAGTTCCTTCTGGAGCGCGGCACTGCAATGGCCCTTGCGCTTGAGCGCTGGAGCCGCGGCGGGCTCTGGGTCATTTCGCGTGGCGATGCGGAATTCCCTAAACGTTTGAAACGCCACCTGAAGCATGCAGCACCGCCACTTCTCTACGGTGCCGGTAAGAAGGAGCTCCTTGACATGGGGGGGCTTGCCATCATCGGTTCCCGAGATGCCTCTGAAGGTGCATTGGACTTCACGCGGGAAGTCGCTGCTCGGTGTGCGCAAGAGGGCTTGGGTGTGGTGTCGGGTGGTGCGCGCGGCGTCGACGCAGCCGCCATGCAAGGCTCGACCGTGTCTGGAGGATTCACCATCGGTGTTCTGGCCGCTGACCTCTTGAAGACCAGTGTCAACCGACAGAGCCGCCTGGGTCTGCAGGAAGGTCGCCTCGTGCTGGTTTCGCCGTTCTATCCGGAAGCAGGCTTCAGCGCCGGCAACGCGATGGGGCGCAACAAGTACATCTACGCTCTGTCGGACAGGGCGTTGGTGATTGATTCAGCGCTGGGCAGTGGAGGCACCTGGGAGGGGGCTCTGGAGGCTCTCGCCCACCGGTGGGTGCCGGTCTACGTCCGCACCCCGGGAAATGGCCCGGGAAACGCGGCGCTGGTGGACAAGGGAGGCGTCGCCTTTACCTTCGTACCTGGACAAGCCGAATCGTTGCTCGACTATTTCGAGCGCGGGGCAGCGAGTCCCAACAAGGTGTCCGAGCCGACATCACCTCAGCAGTCTTGGCTGTCAATCGATGCGAGCTCCGATGACTCCGCACAGCCGAGCGCTGTGGCGCAAAGCGGGGGCGCTGCAAAGCCAGTCGTCGACACATCGGCTAAATTGCCTGAAAGGCCATCCGACGTGTCCGACGACGGCGCAACAAACGAGGGCTCAGGGCCGTTAGCGCCGACGAACACGGTCCAACTCAAGGTCGACAACTTGGCCGAACCCGCAGTCTGCGTTCCTGGGGGCTCGATGCCGACCACGCTCGACATGTACGAGGATTTTCTGGCGAAGCTGTCCCTTGCCCTGCAGGGCGTGCCCTTGTCAGAGGATGAAGTTGCAGAACGTCTCGTTCTGGAAAAAGGGCAAGCGAAGGTCTGGCTCAAGAAGGCCGTTGAAGCCGGTCAGGTAGAAAAGTTGAAGAAACCAGTCCGCTATTCGCGTGGGCGCCAGCCCCCGCTCCTCCGCTGATGAGCCAAGACAAACGATGAGCACTCCGACACTCCTACAAGCACTGGCTGCTGGGCTCCCAGATGTGCTGAAAGTCAAGGGTTCGTTGCAAGTCGGACCCTCCGCTGTCTTGTGGACAGATGTCGAGGCACGGCAATGCCCCGGCGCTGGCTGAGCTAAAAAAGTTCAAGTTGTTGGCGTTGTAACACTGGGGCCCCTACGAACCTCACCTGCGCCGAGGACCCGCGATATGGTTGAAGTGTGCCGTCGCAGGGCTGATATTTGCCCGTTGGCTTATGTGATAGCAGTCTAAATATGAGGCAGCAACCACTCCATCCCGCGACTTGGACGGGGGAACAACCCTTTGTGCGAACACAGGCAGACCGGGTACTGTATAAAATGCCATACCGAGACCCAAATTCAAGAGAGAACGACCAAAGAATGACCAAAGCGGCCGCTGCCCCGACAACGACTTTTGGAATGAACTCATTCTTTGCTGGCATCGGAGGGTTCGACATTGCCTTCGAGCGCGCGGGGTTTTCTGTACAGTTTCAATGTGAGAAAAATAAGTTCTGCAGCAGCGTACTGCAGCGACACTGGCCTAAAACCCCTTTCCATGCAGACATCACGACCGTTGCGCCGGAGCAAGTACCGGAGGCCACAGTGTGGACGGCTGGCTTCCCATGCCAAGACCTGTCCCTTGCACGTACGCCACACGGCCGTCAAGGATTGAAGGGCGCACAGTCGGGCCTTTTTTTCAAACTGCTGGAGCTAATGGCAGACCACAGGCCGCAAGTAGTTCTCATCGAAAACGTGGCAGGTCTTCTGAACTCCCACAAAGGTGAAGACTTCAAGACACTTGTGTCTGAACTCACTGAGCTAGGTTATGGTGTTGCTTGGCGTGTGCTGAACGCTCGATATTTTGGCGCACCACAGTCGCGGCCGCGCGTATTTGTGTGCGCGTGGATGAATAGTCCTGAAAAGGCGGCACGCGCGCTATTCGAAGATGGGAAGTCACGACCACCCACCTCCGAGCGCACAGGCTTTATTACGCCATGCAGTCCGACAAAGTCCGGCGCAATAGTGCCGCAAGTCTCGTTCTGCATTTCTGCAACGTCTGGCAGGCATACTGGATTGGATTGGGCGCGGACGTACGTGACTTATCCCCGGGCAGTTCGACGTCTCACTCCGCTTGAGTGCGAGCGACTACAGGGACTTCCGGATGATTGGACGGTCCCCGAAAAGGGCTTCAAGGTGCCTACTCGCGGCATTGATACTGAGCGGTACCATGCTGCCGGCAACGCTGTTTGCGTGCCAGTTGCGGAATGGGTGGCAAAGAGAATCGCGGGAGCGTTGCTGGAAGAACGCAAGGCGGCGGGCATTAAGAGAAATGTCGAGCAACGTTTGAAGAGCGTGGCCTCTGAATTCAGCGATGACCGCGCGCGCACCTTCTCCATAACAGACGACCTCCTGCCCCCTAAGTGGGCGACGGGAGGAGTCGCGTTCAAAGGGGTACTGATAGACGCGCCCGTATCCTCTGCACCTCTTAACCCCGTGCCTTCTAAGTTCTCGGCCATAGTTCAAGAAGGACCAGTAGATTCTCGCTACTACATCAGTCCGAACGCGGCTCAAGGTATCGTCAGGAGAGTTGATAAGCTGGGGCGCACATTGTTTGGCCCGCTAGATACCGCCATTCGGCACTTGGCGCATAGCGTCGCCGGACCTCGAAGCGGAGCAAACAGCACTGAACGACAAGCTGCATAGAATCAGCGCCGTGGAGGGACTTCAATGAATTTCTATATGGTCCGCCTCGGCGTCGACAGTGTTCCAACAATCACAGCGCTCGACCAAGCCGGTGCCCCTACACCGCTGAATTTTGATGTGGTGTGCAAGCAGGTGCCTACTGCACTTGCGAACGGTGATTTCGTGTTCGTTTGGTTAGGTACTGACAACAGCAAGGGGAGTCCTACAACCTGGAAGCAAGGCCTCCGTGCTCTAGGAAAGGTGACGAACATCGCTGGTCCGCCGGACTATAACGCCGCTAAGACTGTAAGCCTCTCTGTAGGGTACGTGCTTCCCGCGTCAATCAACAAATGGGACTCGGCTCAAGCACAATCTGTTCACTACCGGGAGTTGTTCAACATGCCCGTCTTGGGCTCGAACAACTACAGTAGCCAAGTAATCCAACACATCGACCCTACAAAGCCTGCCCAGAACCTCTCTGCTTTGTTCAGCGTAATCGAAGAGTACCAGCCGAACTTTCGCACGGCTGTCGAGGCCATTTATCCAGAACTGATTGCGCTATTCGCAGAGCTACTTCCGTCTCTAAGCGGTGTTGTCGCGTTACCCAGCACGGTTTCTGCGCCAGAACTCGCACATGCTTCCGCTATTGCGGGAAGTTGGGATATCCCCAAATCAGAGCTGGATAACCTCGACGGCTTAGTTGGGATGGAGGAGGCGGCGCTCCGAGCCGTAGCCGCGCTGAATGCCGGCATGCACGTCATACTGACCGGCGCTCCTGGCACAGGGAAAACGCAACTTGCAGAAACGCTGTGCCGCAAAGCGGGATTCCCATCCTGGACCGTTCCTGCGACGGACCAGTGGACCACGTTCGAGACCATTGGCGGCTACTTTCCTGTACCAGAGGCAGGGGCAGGAAACGCGGCAGACCGACTCGATTTCTTGCCCGGCGCCATTCTCGACTCTATTTCTCGGGGAAACTGTCTCATCATCGACGAAATTAACAGGGCTGACATCGACAAAGCGTTTGGCGAGATGTTCACCCTGTTGGCGGGGAGTTCCGTCACTCTTCCATACAAGCGGCGCGGGCCAGATGGCTTTCTACGGATTCGCATCCAATTAGACGATTCTCCGGTCGACGCGGACATGGATGTTATTCCTGTGCCGAGAGGCTGGCGGATGATTGGTGCCATGAACGATGCAGACAAGGCTAGCCTCAAACGACTCTCACTCGCCTTTGTCCGACGATTCGCATTTGTCCCGGTAGGACTGCCGGATGAGGGCAGTTACGCAGCCCTACTGAACTCCCGCTTGGCCTCCTTCGAAGGGACAATGGCAGGCGAACCGCGAGTAGCCGAAGTTCTTGCATCGGTGAAGCGTCTCTTCTGCTCAAGAGATTCGGGGTTCGCGAAGATTGGCATGCCATTTGGGCCAGCTATCCCGCTTGCGCTACTACGCCAAGTTGTCAGGGAGGCAGCTATGGATGTCGCCCGCACTTCAGAGGAGCTTCTCGCTGCTGGACTCGACTTGTATGTGGCACCTCAATTCCAAGGGCGCGCAGATTGCCACGAAGCATGTGCAGAACTTATTGCGGCAGAAGTTTCAATAAAGCCAGTCGCTGATGCGTCTATCCGAACGCTCGGGGTTTGGACAGGCTACGACGCTTAATGGACGAGTCGGTTAAGCAGGAATGGCATAAGTACATTTCCGGGTCGCCGACCGGAGCACGCTTCCTGAGCAGCGTAGGGAGCGGGATTCGTCTCGGCCAGCAGACAGTTGAAGCAACTGAGGACACTAAGCACTTCCTGGAGCAGCTCAATCGCGGCAAGCGTGATATTCGAATTCTCGCATCCGCGGTAGACCTCCTCAACCCCGACTACTTGACCTTTCTGTCACATGATATGCCGGTCTTACTTGACCACTTGGCGAACGAAGTGGTGAAGAAGGATGAAGTGGTAGGCCCCGCGTTGCGAGGAAACCCCCGGTGGGATAGAACGATTCTCGGCCGCTTGTCGGGTGCGCTCACAGTTGGTCGGTATTACTCTCGCACAGGAAATCGCTCGTTCGAACGGCCTGAGAATGAGCTTATACGTTGGCTTCTGAGTGAGCTATTAGTTGAACTACATCATTTGGAACGCGAGCTCGGCATCGAAGCACTCCCTCTTTCCCTGAAGTCGCTGCTGGCCAAATCCGAAGTCTTAACTAGGCATCATTGGCTTAG
>NZ_JAOBSQ010000065.1:0-12705 GCF_025246485.1 Acidovorax sp. K2F | reverse complement strand
GGTTCCCGCCCCGTCATCGAATCCATGGAAGCCTTCGCTGCCCAATGGACCGGCGAACTCATCCTGATCACCAGCCGCGCCAGCCTGGCGGGCGAGCTGGCCAAGTTTGACTTCTCCTGGTTCATACCCAGCCTCATCAAACACCGCAAGCTCTTGGGTGAGGTGCTGCTCATCTCCTTCATGCTGCAGCTCTTCGCACTGGTCAGCCCCTTGTTCTTCCAGGTCGTGATGGACAAAGTGCTCGTGCACCGGGGCATCACCACGCTTGATGTGCTCGTCATCGGTCTGGTGGTGGTTGTGGTGTTCGAGAGCCTGCTCAACGCCTTGCGCACTTACGTCTTCAGCCACACTACCAGCCGCATCGACGTGGAACTGGGTGCGCGCCTGTTCCGCCACCTGGTGCAACTGCCCCTGGCGTACTTCCAGGCCCGCCGCGTAGGCGACTCGGTGGCCCGCGTGCGCGAGCTGGAGAACATCCGCAGCTTCCTCACCGGCAACGCCCTCACAGTGGTGCTGGACGTGCTGTTCTCGGTGATCTTCATCGCCGTCATGCTGTTCTACAGCGTGCCGCTGACCCTCATCGTGCTGGTCAGCCTGCCGCTGTACTTTGGCCTGAGCCTGGCCGTGGTGCCCATCCTGCGCAGGCGGCTAGACGTCAAATTCGCCCGTGGTGCAGAAAACCAATCCATGCTGGTCGAGACCGTCACCGGCATCCAGACCGTCAAGGCCAGCGCGCTGGAGCCATCGTTTGCCCGCCGCTGGGACAACCAGCTCGCCGCCTACGTCAGCGCCAGCTTCAAGACCCAGAACCTCGCCAGCTGGGCCCACGAAGGCGTCAACCTCATTGGCAAACTCGTCAACGCCGCCACCCTCTGGTACGGCGCCCACCTGGTCATGGGGGGTGAACTCACCGTGGGCCAGTTCGTCGCCTTCAACATGTTCGCCCAACGCGTGGCTCAGCCCATCATGCGCATGGCCCAGCTGTGGACCGACTTCCAGCAGACCGGCATCTCCATGGCCCGCCTGGGCGACATCCTGAACACCCGCACCGAAGTCCCCCCCAGCAGCGCCGCCCAACTGCCCCCCATCAAAGGCCGCATCACCCTGGACGGCATCCACTTCCGCTACCGCCCCGAAGCTGCCCCCGTGCTCGGCGGCGTGAGCTTGGACGTGCGCCCTGGCGAAGTCATCGGCATCGTGGGCCGCTCCGGCTCCGGCAAAAGCACCCTCACAAAACTGGTCCAGCGCCTGTACACGCCCGAACAAGGCCGCATCCTGGTGGATGGCATCGACATCAGCCTCATCGATGCCGCCCAACTGCGCCGCCAGGTGGGCGTGGTGCTGCAGGAGAACCTGCTCTTCAACCGCAGCGTGCGCGAGAACATCGCCATTGCCGACCCCGCTGCACCCATCGAAGCGGTGGTGCACGCCGCCCAATTGGCCGGCGCCCACGACTTCATCAGCGAACTGCCCGAAGGCTACGACACCCTGGTGGGTGAACAAGGCGGCAGCCTCTCGGGCGGCCAGCGCCAGCGCATTGCTATCGCCCGTGCGCTGTTCACCAACCCCCGTATCCTCATCCTGGACGAAGCTACCAGCGCGCTGGACTACGAGAGCGAAGCCATCATTCAGCGCAACATGCAGCACATCTGCCAGGGCCGGACCGTGCTCATCATTGCCCACCGCCTCTCGGCCGTGCGCCATGCCCACCGCATCATCGTCATGGACAAAGGTCGCATCGTCGAAGCCGGCTCGCACGACGCCCTGATCCAGAAACAACAAGGCCTGTACGCCCACCTGTGGCGCATGCAGGATGTAGGTGGCAGGGGCACGGCACCACCCACACCCGGGGGCGGCAGCCACACCACGCAAGAGGTGGCGGCATGAGCAGTTCAGCAGCAAATACCCTTGCCGATGCAGCAGCCCCTCGCCATCCCGCCGTCGAACTCCTGGCCCGCTACCGAGCCATCTTCCAAGCCGCCTGGGAACACCGCCACGAGCTGGCCGGGCCCGCACGACTGGCCGACGAACAAGCCTTCCTGCCCGCAGCGCTGAGCCTGCAAGAAACCCCTGTGCACCCCGCACCCCGGCGCATCGCCTACGTGCTCATGGCCCTGTTCCTCATCGCCCTGGCGTGGGCCATCCTGGGCAAGATCGACATCGTGGCCGTGGCCCCGGGCCGCATCATCGTGAGCGACCGCACCAAAGTCATCCAGCCCCTAGAGCGCAGCGTGGTCCAGCGCATCCTCGTCAAAGACGGCGACCACGTAGAAGCAGGCCAAGCCCTGGTAGAGCTCGACCCCACCACCGCCCAGGCCGACAAAGCCAGCCTGGTGGAGACTCGTAAGGCAGCCCAGTCCGAATGGCTGCGCGCCAAGGCGTTGCAGCAGCTACTCTTGAAAGCAGAGCAGACATCCCATTCGTCTGGAACACCTCTGCTCGGCAAAACGGCTATCCAAGGTACTCCCACCGACTGGACCTCCGCCGATCAGGCCGACGCCCAGGCCCAACTGGCCGCCGAGTGGAACGACATCACTGCTCGCCTGGCCAAGCTCTCGGCCGAGCACCAGCGTCGCTTGGCCGAGATGGCCACCGTGCGCGCAATGATCGGCAAGCTCGAAGCCACCCTGCCTATTGCCCGCCAGCGCGAGCAGGACTTCCAGGCGCTCACCGCCCAAGGGTTCATGTCCGGCCACGCCAACCAGGACCGCACCCGCGAACGAATCGAACTCGAACGCGACCTGGCCACCCAGCAAGCCCGGCTGCAAGAAGCCCAGGCCACCCTGCGCGAAGCCGAACAAACCCGTAGCGCTTACCTGGCAGAAACACGAAGACCCTTGAGCGAACGCCAAGCCCAGGCTGACCTCAAGCGCCACCAGACTGGGCAAGAACTCAACAAGGCCACCCAGCGCGAACAACTCGCCACCCTCACGGCCCCGGTAGCAGGCACCGTACAGCAACTGGCCCTGCACACCGAAGGCGGCGTGGTCACCGAAGCCCAGGCTCTCATGGTCATCGTGCCCGATGCTGCCAGCGTGAGCGCCGAGGTCACGCTGGAGAACAAGGACATCGGGTTTGTGGCGCCAGGGCAGGAGGTGGCGATCAAGCTGGAAACCTTCCCGTTCACAAGGTACGGCACGGTAAAAGCCACCGTGGACAAGGTCACGCAGGACGCAGTGAATGACGAGAAACGCGGAGCGATCTTCCCGGCGACCCTCAAGCTCGATAAGACCTCCATCGATGTGGACGGCAAGCCCATAAAACTCGCGCCGGGGATGAATATCACGGCGGAGATCAAAACTGGCCAGCGTAGGATTATTGAGTATCTGCTCAGTCCTATTCAACGGGCCGGGAGTGAAAGTTTAAGGGAGCGGTGAGCTCCCGTGGCGCACTAGTAGATTATCCAAAGCAGAAGTAACTAAAAGGAAACCATCATGAACAACATGCAGTTCGACGAAACAACACAGATCTACTATGGCACGGCCGAGCTCTACGAATGGAGTGGCGAAGAACACAGTCAGATATTCATTGGGTTTAATAAGCCGCTTGAGGTCACGCCCGAGTGGATAGCCCAGTCGTACCAGGATGTGTTTGCAAATTATTGGCAAGGTCAACCGCCTAACGAAGGAATTTGGGAGATCATTGCAACTAAGCCTTGGCGCTTTATGGAGCAATATCGAAGTCCACTGATCCAGTCAACTGACGGCGTGCTAGAGCAGTTGATACAAGCTATGGCAGGCTTTTCACCAACGCCTTCGGAAGGCACGGGGAATTCAGCTGTAGGTTGGTATTCATATGCACAGGTACTTGGAACTGATGCAGGCTGCTAATTTTCAGAAATGGTGCTAATCACATTTGACTCTCAACGCTTCGGTCGAATGATTGGTTCATTTTCACAAAACACAGGGCCCGACTGTGACACTTCTTTCATTGACCAAAGCTTGAGGGAATTTTCCAAATTTCCAAATTAAAAAGGGCAAACGAATGACCTGTGCAATGAAATTTGTAACCCAAGAAACATGGCAGTATATTAAAGACAAATGGAATCCAAAATACCAATCAGTGGTTAATCGGAGATATTTTGACGACGATTTCATCGGCACTAGTCGCATTGTCCACCTAGAGAGTGGAAACTCTCTATGTAACTCTCCTCACTGGCTCCCAGCACAGCATGGAAATTGGTTTATTTACACAATGGAGGATCAGGCAATATGCTTCCGGGTGGAGGCTCCTTCACACCCCAATCTGCACTTTTATTGGCCCCCCTCCAAGGCATCACAATATTCAGCGTTTAAAGAGCAGGTTACGGAAATATTTGAGACGGCCGGATTTAATCTCACAATCCCTGGAGGCTGGGCATTTACACCGATCTTTCCGGCACTCGCAAGTGAGGAGAGCCTAAGGGGAAGATAGATTTTTCCAAACACAAACCCGTCTCGCTCGATGATATTCAAATATAACACTTAAAACAATTTATCCACAGAGCGCCAATCTTTAATTGAGGGATAATATTTAATGCAATCCTTATTTAAAACTCTGCACGACATTAGTCCAATTCTTTCCATAGCTTATCTTGTACTCTTTGTGATAGGTGCGAGCGCCCCTACCATATATTGCAGCACAAGAAAGAAAGTATTCTCCATTTCGGATGTATTAAGAGATGCAAAAAATGGCGACAGATTGGCAGCATTTGCGCTTTCTGCCAGTGGGTTACTGTTACTTGCTACTTCCGTCTTAGTGATTTATATTTTGATTGGGTAAATTTATGTCTATTTCATCTACCATCACCGTATATGTCCATGTTGCCGCAGTTGGGGTAGGCGCGGCAGACAACTTGGTGCAGACGTATAACTCTGCCTCCAGAGTTGAGACAGTGGCAGGTTATACGCAGGTCGCAGCAGCAGTAACTAGTTCCGTTCCAGGCTTAGGTATTCTCACAAATGTCGTTGCCTTAACTATGTCCGCTGTAACAGCGGATCCAAGTGGTGCTACACCAGGACAGTTGGTGAGCGCTGCTGGCGCAATGGTCGGCATTTTCGCAAGTGCACTGGCTACTGCTGGCATAGTAGTGCCCGCACTCGCCACAGTGGGGACGGTGCTAACGATAGGGGGCGCTGTATACAATTTCACGCAACTTGCCAAAAAGCCAAGAGAAATCGTAATGCAAGGGCCCGTTGCGGCATGGAACGATGCGATGACTATGGCCTCACCGTTGGTGCTAGATCTAGATGGAGATGGCGTAGAAACTCAAAGCAGAGAGGCGGGCATTCACTTTGACCACGGAGGAGATGGTTTTGCAGAAAATACAGGATGGTCTGGAAGTGATGACGGCTTTCTCGTTCGCGATTTAAATGGCGATGGTCAAATAACAAGTGGCCGCGAACTTTTTGGCAATCAAACACTACTGAATAATGGACAAGCAGCAGCCAATGGATTCGTGGCCCTGTCGCAATTGGATACTAACGGTGATGGATTAATAAATGCAGGCGATACTGATTGGAGCACTCTCCGAATATGGAAGGACTCGAATGGTAACGGGATTAGTGAGGCCAATGAACTGCTTTCACTGTCTGACGCTGGCGTAGGCGGGATTAATTTAAACTATACCAATCAAGGTGGATCTGCTGCGATCGACGCTAACGGCAATGCACATCGTCAAGTAGGTGCGTATACAGATTTGGCGGGTGCATCGAGAGCTATTAGCGATGTTTGGTTCTCTACTGTTAACTGGGATACGGACGATAGAAGAACGCCTCTACCTCTGGACATAGATATACAAACGCTGCCTGAAATCGTAGGGCCAGGCGTCCTCGGGAGCCTGCAACAGGCCATGGCTCGCGATGTCAGTGGGGCCTTGCAATCGGCTGTCGAGTTGTATATTGGATCCTCAAATGTCGCTGAACGGTCATCATTGATAAATGAAATACTATATAGATGGGCCGGGGTTTACGGTCTGAGCCCGACTTCTCGCGGACCAATAGATGATGCGCGCAAGCTGGCTTTTCTCGAATCCGCATTCGGCGAGGGCTTTATACAGAATGGTGTTAGCACGAATCCCGGCTGGGCAGCTGTTGGCCCGCTGCAAAATATATATAATAATTTCCAAAAGGAAATTTCTGCTCGCCTCGATATGTCTGGCTTGTTCAAGCCTTTGTATGATGAAGTAAGAATTAGCTACAACGAGGCAGATCAGAAAATTACCCTCGACGTTAGCAGAATAGAGGTTGATTTGCGTCAGCGATTTAATCAAAATGCAGAGAGTGCGCTTGTTTTTATTGAGGATTTTAGTAAAAATTTGATTGCATTAGGTCTTCAGGATATTATTCAGGCGATTCATGCCGCCGGAGATCCTTTGGGCGACCTAGTGGATCAGCAGTTATTTTGGATTGGCCAAACCATTGGAAGCGATGCCGCTGCGGTTATGTATGGGGTAACGGGCATTGCCAGCAATATCCATGGCAAGGGAGGCAATGACACTATATTCGGTGCCAACATGAATGATGTGTTGTTTGGGGGAGATGGAGATGATTATGTTGAAGGAGCCGAAGGTAATGATATTATCGACGGAGGGCGCGGGACCGACCAACTCAGCGGAGGATCGGGTGACGACAGGATCTTCGGTGGAGAAGGAAATGATTTTCTGAATGGCGGTGATGGTGATGATATTCTGGATGGTGGGATAGGTTCTGACACATTACAGGGCGGCGGTGGTAATGATACCTATCTATATTCCGCAGGATCTGGTAGTGATATCCTTTATGAAGAAGCAAATCGTGGAGACGACACTCTACGTCTTGGCGATGGAATTACCCCTTCTAGCACCAAAATTACTCGCGGAGGAAGCGGTTTTTCTGATTTGATTTTGAGTTTCGGAGGGGCAGACACTATCACCATCAGGGGCTATTTCCAAAATAACAATGATGGAGGTCGTATTGAGAATATTGTTTTCTCGGATGGCACCAGTTGGAATTTCGCCGCGGTAGCGGACAGGCTAACAACTCAAGGTACCGCTGCCGCTGATACAATTTTCGCGATTGCCGGAGTTGATAATCGGATCAATGGCCTAGGTGGCGATGACATCATCTACGGTTCGGGCCTCAACGATGAACTCTATGGCGGCGACGGTAATGATTACCTCAGTGGTGACGCTGGGAACGATAAATTTTTCGGTGGTTCGGGAAATGATGGCCTGCAAGGCGGAATCGGCAACGACACCTACTTTTTTAATCTAGGGGATGCTAACGACACCATTTACGAAAGCACCAATCAAGGAGAAGATATTATCCGTCTTGGCGATGGAATTAACCCTTCTAGCACCCAGATTACTCGCGGAGGAAGCGGTTTTTCTGATTTGATTTTGAGTTTTGGAGGGGTAGACACTATCACCATCAGGGGCTACTTCCAAAATAACTCTGATGGAGGTCGTATTGAGAATATTATTTTCTCGAATGGCACTAGTTGGAATTTTTCCGCGGTAGCGGACAGGCTAATAACTCAAGGCACTGCCGCCGCTGATACAATTTTCGCGATCGCCGGAATTGATAATCGAATCAATGGCCTAGGTGGCGATGACATCATCTACGGTTCAGGCCTTAATGATGAGCTCTATGGCGGGGACGGCAACGATTACCTCAGTGGTGACGCTGGGAACGATAAATTCTTCGGTGGATCGGGAACTGATGGTTTGCAAGGCAGCGCCGGCAATGATACCTATTTTTATAATCTAGGAGATGGTAACGACACCATCTATGAATACAATAACTCTACCGACAATTTGGACGTCGCTATTTTTGGCAATGATATTTCAACCGATCAATTATGGTTTAGACAAGTTGGCTATCATCTGGAGATTAGCGTAATTGGACGCGATCAGTCATTAACGGTTTCAAATTGGTATTTAGGGGGCAGTTATAGGGTGGAGAGGTTTGTTACAAACAATGGGCTCATCCTAAACGAGGGTAGCGTTCAAGGCTTAGTACAGGCAATGTCGGGCTTTGCGCCTCCGAGTACTGGGCAAACTAATCTACCACCGAGTTATCAGGCGAGCTTAGCACCTATTATTGCTGCAAGTTGGCAATGATATGAGAAATGTGCGGCATAAAACCAGTCCAAGTTTTTATACGCCCGCCCTCCTGGGGGTTAGTGGGTCATTTCTGCGTGGAAATCAACAGTCGCAGCAAGGGCTGTGTCAGCGGCGGCGGTATAAATCGATCCTTTCCAACCTCTACACGTGAGCATCCACGAACCGCGCAGAACTCGTTGAAATCCTGGCTTCCAAGAATGACCTGTCCAAGACCGCTGCCAATGCGGTGCTGGAAACTCTGATCGACACCATCCAGACCGCCGTGAAGAAGGGCGCTGCTGTGCAGCTCGTGGGCTTCGGCACCTTCAAGTCCGCCAAGCGTGCAGCACGCACGGGCAAGAACCCAGCGACCGGTGCTGCGCTGAAGATCCCTGCGAGCACGGTGCCGAAGTTTGTGGCGGGTGCCAAGTTCAAGGCCGTGGTCGATCCCAAGGCTGCCAAGCGCAAGGCGGACAAGGCTGGAAAGTAAGTACAGCGTTTTCGGACGCAACCGAAGCAAACCGCCACGGGCTCTTGCCTTTGGCGGTTTTTTTTGCGGAGACGAAGAAGGATTGCGACACCGGCTGTGCACCAGCCCCTAAGTGCGCGTTAAGTGGTCAAAGTTACCATCGGGCATATGAATACATTTTCTAATGCCTTTCGCGCTGAAGTGGTTCGCATGGCTCGCAAGGAGCTCAAACCTGAACTTCAGGGCATGCGCAAGGCGATCACCAGCCATCGTTCCGAGATCGCGGCACTGAAGCGTGAAGTGAAGAGCCTCACCTCGCAGCTGAAGGCTGCTCAACGCCAGACCAAGGTTGGGGGCGGGGCTACGCCATCTGATCAACCCAAAGCTTCGAAAAGCGCCGCGCGCGAGGATTTCGTTTTCGCGCCGGAGATGCTCGCGCAAATGCGCAATGCGCTGGGCGCTACGCAACTTCAGATGGCAGCTTTGCTGGCCGTCTCTCCACTCACGTACACGCGGTGGGAGAAGGGGCAGGCTCATCCCCGAAACAAACAGCTGGCGAAGATTGAAGAACTGGTGAGCATGGGGCCAGCCAAGGCCGAGAAGAAGATGCGCCAGGCTGCGAAGGCCTGAGGTCCAGCATGCGCTGCATGCGCTGTAGACCGTTACGAAGGATCTAGGCGAAGCTGCCTTTCTGGATTTGCAGAAGCGTTGCTTGGACCAACGCCAGCCCTTCGGGTTCTTGCAGTACATCCCACGGACGGCGGTTTCCGAAGGCGAGGAGTGGCCATCCTATGGGAGCAAGGTTGACTAGTTGTGAGTCCTGTAGGAACCTGTGTGATCCTTGCTGCCGATCACACCAAGCTGAATCCTATGGCTTTGCCTTCTGTCCAGAATCCCCATATCTGCCTGCGTCCACCCCGCGCAGCGCGGACGTAGTTCTGTACCTCGATCTAGATGGCGTTGTTCATCATGAAAAAGTGCTATGGCATCCCCGCAAGGGAATCTACATGAGCCCGTACGAAGCGGCAGGACATTCTCTTTTCGAATGGGTGCATATCCTTGAGGTGGTGCTTGAACCCTATCCTGCAGTGGCCCTGGTGTTAAGTAGCACGTGGTGCATCCGTCCCGGATATAGCGCAACCCTCAAACCGCTTCCGGCCTCCCTGCGCGCCAGATTCATTGGTGGGACTTACCACAAGCGTGTCCATGGCGTGGATCCCTGGAACCTGTCCATGTTTCGTACCACCCCACGGGGCGTTCAAGTTCAAGAGGACACTCAACGCAGGAAACCCCGGCAGTGGATCGCTCTCGATGATGATCTGGAAGGTTGGCCTGACTCCTGTCGACATAACTTGGTTGCATGCGAAGGAACTACGGGATTGTCCAATCCCCGAGTCCAACGCGAATTAGCAGAGAAGCTGCGCAGATGCCATCCGGCGTTGTCCACCAGACCCGCTTAGTTTTCCGGAGCGAGAAGCTGGAGGTAGATGAATGCCAATACGACAGTGGGTGTTAAGTCCATACTCTGCAGTGCGTTGCTTCATTTCAGGTGAAGGCGGTTTTGCAGCGGTTGCTCTCATCCGAGCTTTCCCACCGAATCAGTACTATCGGCCACTACCGGCCCATGGCTGATGCCGTTCAACTCGACCAGAAGAAGCCGCTATGACCAAGTATCAAGTCGCAATAATTCTGCTCATATTTGCCGTTGTGCAGTTAGTCATGGCGGCAAAGATCGCCAGGCTAAGCAAACGAAAGTATTCAGAAAATTCTGCGCAACTCGACGTAGAAATTGACCGTGTGAATGCAATTAGCAAGCGTATTCAGGTGGTGGCTTTCAGCGCACTTCTTGTTTGGCTGGGAATTCAATACTTCGCATAGCGGCCAGGAGCAGCCGGTCACCGCAAAAGAAAGCGGATGCTCAACGCCGAGTTAAGCCGCGCCGAAGGCGTCAGCTTGAATGATTGGCTAGGCAGCACTACAGAGAGAGCCAAAGCAGCAACTCTTTGCCGGAAGAGTTAGCCATTCGCGCGACGCTGGAAAAACCCGCAAGAATCTCAGCCGCTTCCTCGGCCTCGACACCATCATCTTCAAGCTCTTGGCACTCAGACCATTCCTGTGCCAAACCAAGAACGGCTGAATTGGATAGCGAGGCGAGATGGTGGCGAAGCAAGCTCGGGATAACGAAAACCCAAGGCCCTTCATCAGAGCCCTTTGCTACCGGGTCGTACGCTGGAAGTACCTCATCAAGCTCACCGCCCAGCACAAGCAAATGGAGGCTCAAGAAGGCAGCCGAGTCTAGTCCGCCACCATCAATAGCCGATTCGCCCTGCGGAAATCCCGCCGACGCGATGGCGCTGGCATCGCTCGGCAGGGCGGAAGTAATTGCTGAAAGCATTCGCAGACTCCTGTGCGGCCTAACTTGATGTATCCCGCAAAACCTGCAAGATAAACTGGACCATGCGGGATATTCTGGACACTGATTTCTCCTGGAATTGGCTTGCAGCATAGGTTTGCAAGGCACTACCTGTTCAAATGTCCAAGTATAAAAATTCCGTGAAACCCGGCACGCGTCAACACGGCAAACTATAGCTTGCCACAGGCAGACAACGGGATTTCCAACAACAGCGTGCAACAAGTCAAAGACAGCTTCCGGGCGGCGCTTGTGAACGGCGGCTCAAGGTCCGCTAGGGTCTCTAGTCGTGGGGCAGAATCCGGCCAGGAGCAGCCGGTCACATCAAATGCAAGCGGACGCTCAACATCGAAGTTGTACGGTACGCAGCTGCATTGCGCGGCGATCAGTACGCGCACCCGCTCGGTTCGCGGCGCAATGCCATTGCTTGTCCGTGTCGAACAACATCTTAGAGGGAATAGCTTTCCTCATAGGCTAAGTTAAAGGCCTGCCAGAATTGAAGCATCTCAGGAAAGTACATGTCCAGATTCATTGTGGACATGTAGCAGCCGTTGCGGATGGCCTCGTCCAGGTTCGCAATCTCGAGATAGGGCAGGATTTCTTTGTCCTCCGGCTTAATCGGGAGCGACATCCGCATTTCAAAGTGATCAGTGTTGAAGTTGAACTCTGCACTAGACGGATCAGCCTTGATCTGGTTCCTGAATTTCCTGATATGGAAGACGTAGCTAGCGTTATTCTTGAGGAAGCCGAAGATCGGCTTCTCCATATCATCATAGGCACCGGCTAAGAGCTTCTTCAGGAAAGGCATGAGATCACGAGCCGTTTGACTACCGGATGCGGCTGTGGCAGTTGCAATTCGCCCTAGATATGCGTCCAGCAGCTCACGGCTCGGAAAGAGCATCTCCCGGACTGCTGCAAGCAAGTTGACCTCGTTTCCGAAGCCTTTGAGAAAGAGCGCAGTCTGCTGGTTGAGCGTGGCTTCAAACGGCTGGCGCAGGGCGGCTGCCGAAAATTTATATTGCGCAACAGCCCGTTCGATGCTGCGTAAGCGGAGGGTGAACTTGTCCTGGAACTGCTGGGGACGGCCAAGCTTCATGAGTACCTCTAGGTTCGTTTTGACTGCGAAGATTTTCGGGACAATCGGACCATACTAGAAACTTTCACATTGATTTCTCCCGGAAATGACTTGCAGCATAGTTTTGCAAGAATGTTTCTGTTTAATGTCCGAGCATGAAATCTTCGCAGCACCTGGCGAGCGTCGATCTAGTTGAAGCGTGCCAGTAGGCGGGCACCGAGCACTGAGGCTCCGCAATTTGAACTGCAAGCTCTCAGGTACTGATCATCGGCAGGTTTGGGATAGCTCCATCAAACGGCAGCTCAGGGCCCAAAGCGGAAGCTCACAGTCCTTGGGTTTGGAGGTCACACCGCCTGTGGTTTGAGCCGCCAAGTTCTCAACGGATGGTCTTTGACCAACTCAGAATCGCTGTAGCTCGACGGACTGCGCGAAGGCATCGCAAGCACGGCGGTCAGTACCTCGTCCGAGGTGCTGCTCTGTGGCGCATCAATCACTGCGCCCATCGCGCCTACTGGGTCAGGGCAATTCAGACAAAACTCGATGAGCATTTCGTCGAGTTGCTTTTCGCTGAAGCCATGCGCATGAACCCCAGCCAACACGTCAAGAAACGTCAAGAGTTCGTGACGGCTACGGTACTGGACAAACTTCGGCGGCATCGTCTTGCGGGTCCTCTAAAGGTCGGCTCCTGG